>CAZYSF010000260.1:0-9589 GCA_964649635.1 uncultured Anaerolineales bacterium
GTGAAATAATCATACAGGACGATTTGGTTTGCCGGTACGCCGGCATCCTGCAGCGCATCCGTCACGGCCGTCACCAGCGGGACGTGCGTAAAGATCAGGCTGTTGCGGAAAGCGTTGACTTTGATCGCGATCCTGTCTTCCGGTGAAAACAGCCCCGCCCACGCCTCGCGCGCGTCGTTCAAACCGGTCAGCCGGGTGATGGATGTGTCGAGCATCCGGCGCAAGGCCGCCGGAGAAAGCGCATCTCCGTCCCAGACTCCTTCTCCGTGGGTCCGGACGACGCGGCTGAAAATATCCGGCTGCTTGCGTTTCGTCTCGGCTGGCTGCGCCGTCAATCCCGCGGTCGGGGTCGCGGGAACTGCGGTGTTGGCCGGCGCAGCGGCCGGCGCGGCCTGGCATCCGGTGAGCAGCCCGGCCGCCGTGCCGACGGCCGATAGTTGAAGGAATTGCTTGCGGGAAAGGGATTTTTTCTGGTTTCTTTTAGCGGTCATGGTTTACTCCAATGGTGAACCCTTTTGTGGGATTTATGGTAACAGAATCTCAGATGAACGATAGCAACTGGATGTTGAAAAAGGCACCGATGGTAATCGCGTAGCGGTTTTTGCGTATCGAGGCCACCGGTAATTTGGCGCGGTCTCGATACGCCCGCAAAGAGTGCGGGCTCGACCGGCTTTTTCATCACTCCGGTAATATTGTAATGTCATTTATATGGAAAATTCTGTGGTTAAGCTGTGAAATCCGGGGAGGAAAATGGAATCCAGAAACGGATCGTCGTCCCGTTGCCCGGGAGGCTTTCCGCGCTGATCTCGCCGCCGTGCGCTTCGACCAGCCGTTTGGCGATCGCCAATCCGAGGCCGGTGCCGCCGGAATCCACCGATTTTACGTATCGGTCGAAGATGTGCGCCAGCAGTTCCGGGGGTATCCCGCGCCCGTTATCCTCGACGCGGAATTCGAGCCGAACGGGATTCCCGGGCTGGCGGCGGCAGGCGACCCGGATATTCCCGCCGCCGGACGTATGCCGGATGGCGTTGGCAACGAGGTTCTCGAGGACTTCACGGATGCGGGCGCTGTCCAGTTCGGCCGGGGGCGTGCCGGCCTCCGCCTGATCGGCCAGCGTCACCCCCCGTCTTGCCGCATTGGCCTGCATCGCATTCACCAAGTCGCGCACCATCCGGACCGGATCGCACGGTTCCTTCTGCAGGACCAGTTTCCCCGTCTCCACGAGCGAAAACGTGCGCAGATCCTCGATCAACCGGGAGAGGATCCGGGTCTCCTCAAGGAGCAGCTGGATGTGCTCCTCGTCGCGCGGGTAGACGTTGTCGAGCATTCCCTCCAGGTTGCCCTGCAGGACCGTCAGCGGGGTGCGCAGTTCATGGGAGATGTCGGCCAGCATGCGCTTGCGTTGTTCGTCGTAGGCCTGCAGCCGTTCCGTCATCGTGTTGAAGGAATGCGTGAAGGCTTTCACCGGCGGCGGCCCCGCTTCCTTCAACCGCGCGCTGTAATCTCCGGCGGCGACCTTGTCGGCCGCTTCCATCACTTCATCCAGCGGGTTGACCATCCGGCGCAGGATGCCGCCCAGGACGATCGACAGCAATAAGAACACCAGGATCGGCATGAGTATGTACCCGCGCGGGGTGTCCTGTGAGAAACCGTATTGATAGTAGGAGATCAAACCGGCGGCGATGCACCCGAAGGCGGAGAGGGAAAAGAACAGCGGTAGAAGGCAGCCGATCCGGAATCGGAACGGATGCCGGAGAAACCGGCTCCGGTGACCGTCCGCTTCGGACCAACGCGACATCCGGCGGCGCATATACGAATAGCCCGGTGAAGCGGATCCCGGCGCTTGTCCATCCGCGTGTTCGTCGGGAGGGTCGGAGCGAGCCCGGCGGCTGGGTCTCATGGGGTGGCTGCTCCGCTTTCGCTCGATTCGGCCAGCTTGTACCCCACCCCGTAGACCATGATCAGGTACACCGGCTCCTGCGGATTGGGTTCGATTTTGCGTCTCAGGTTTTTAACGTGCGAGTCGATCGCGCGTTCGAAGGATTCGAAGGATACGCCATGGATGGCGTCCAACAGCTGGGCGCGGGTGAATACCCGGCCGGGCTGGCGGGCCATCACCGCGAGCAGTTCGAATTCGGTCGCGGTAAGCTCCACTTCCAGGTCCTTCACCCGGACCCGGTGGCGGGCCAGGTCGATTTGCAGATTCCCCGCGTGCACCACGTCGCCCGGAGAATCCAGCTTATTGATTTCGCCCCGCCGCAGGATTGCCCGGACCCGGGCGACCAGCTCCTTCGGGCTGAAGGGCTTGGTCATATAGTCGTCTGCGCCAAGCTCCAGCCCAAGGATTTTATCGGTCTCTTCGTCGCGCGCGGTGAGGATGATCATCGGAACGGATGATTCCTTGCGGAGGGTGCGGGTGACATCCAGCCCGTCGATGTCCGGGAGGCCCAGATCGATGACCAGCAGGTCCGGCTTGCGTTCCCGCGCGGCAGCCAGCGCCTCGCGCCCGTCGGCAGCGGTCAGCACCTGAAATCCCGCCCGGACCAGGTAATCCCGGACCAGATTGGTGATTTTTAATTCGTCGTCCACAACCAGGATGGTTTTCATGGCGGCCGCGATCGATTATACCTTCGGGGGAGGGACCTCACCCCCATCCCCCCGTAAGGGCGCAGCATCGCTACTACGCCCCTACATGGGGATGGGGTGTGGGGGTGTGGGGAGCGGGAGGGATCAGTCTTTCGCTTTCTTTTCCTCGTGCATGCGCCGGTGCCATTCCTCAATTGGAGGCGGGACGTCGCCGCAGCATTCGCCATCCTGCCGGCGCCCGTGCATGTGCATAGGCAACCGGTGCGGGCCGAAGAGCATCCGCAGCGGCATACAGATGAAAAAGCCGAGGAAGAGCGGGGCCAGGCACAGCAGCGCGGGGAAGAACATCAGCCCGCGCCCGGGGTGGAAGCCCCACCCGGCGCGCCACAACTCCGCGCTTCCGGTTTCCGCCGCGGCGGGGACGGCCGTCTGCCCTTGCGCAACGCCGGCGGTGAAGGCGAAATAGCCGACCGCGGCGATCCCGGTCAACAGGACGATCACTCCTACAATCCGCAATATCCATAAGTATTTCATCGTGTGCTCCCTCATAGGCGGTCGGTTTGTTTTTTCCGATGCGTATCGGGACCGCCGACCCGGTACGTCGACATTGGAAGTATGACTTGGAATAATGGAGAATTTGTGGAAAAGCCGGGGAAGGAAAATGGAGACTCTCCTAACCCCTTGCCCCGCCGTAGCCCCGGAAAATCACCGGTGCTTCGGCACCCTCCTTTCGCTTCGCTCGAGGACATGCTCTCCCCCTTCCCCGTAAAGGGAAGGGGGAGAGGGATGGGGGAGAGGAGCTTAGGACAGGTTCACTTAGGAAAAAACCTCCTCCTCCAATCCACTGCCATTTGCTCAGGAAATCGGAATTATTTTAAAAATAATCGTAAACCGGATGGGGGAGGAAAAAGGAGGGAGAGGGGGATGGGATGGCAAGCCAGGAAGCTTGCCGAAGCTGATTAATTACTTGCCCAAACCCGCGCGCGCGGCGATTGCCGCGGCCGCAGACCGGGTCCCAACGCCGAGTTTCTGCAGGACGTGATCGACGTGCTTCTTAACCGTATTGGGGGTGATCGTCAGGGCTTGCGCGATCTGGCGGTTGGTCTTGCCCTGGGCCAGCAGCCCGAGCACCTCATGTTCCCGTTCGGTCAGCTCCGCCATGGATCCGCTGGCGGAGGTTGCGGTCGAAACCGCCGGAACTTCGGTCTGCGCTTCGGAGGAAAGGATTGCTTCGCCGACGGTCTGTTTGAAGGCTTTTCGGTCGAAGGCTTCCTTTTCAATGAACGCGAAGATCCCGAATTCATCATACGCCCGGTCGATGTCGTCCGGCGCGCCGAGCGCGCTGACGACGATCGTCGGCAGGTTGCGCGCCCCGGTCACCCGCAGCAGCGCGAATCCATCGCGGTTCTCTTCCGGATCGGCGGAGGAGACCAGGTGCAGGTCGACCACCGCCGCCTGGAACCGCGCCCGCTGCAGCAGGCCGCGCGCCTCCCCGTACGATACGGCAAACTGCAGTTCGTACCCGGATTCCCCCAGCACGTCGGTATAAATATCGCGCCAGCCGGGATCGTCCTCGACGATCAGGATTTGCGCCGCATCGCTCCGCGGAGCCCCTTTGGCCGGGGTGCGCCCAAGCAGCGCGAGCAGGTCTTCTTTGCGGAAGGAGGATTTTTCGAGGTGCCCCGCAATGAAGGCGCGGGTCCGCGCGAATTCCGCGATCTCGGATTCGGGCGCGCCGGAAAGCAGAATCACCGGCGTCGGCCCGAGTTTCGCGGCGAGCGCAAATCCGTCGCGGTTGCCCGGATCATCCGGATCGAGCGAGACGTCGATCACCGCCGCCTGGCAGGCCGGGAGCGTCGCCGGCGCGGCCGGTGCGAGGACGGTTTTATACCCGGCGTCCGCCAGGACATCCGCTACAATCTGCCGCCAGCGCGGATCGTCGTCCACCACAAGGATTGTCTGCGAATTGGTCATGGACATCCCATAAACAGAAAAAGAAATCATACCGCAAAGGCGCGAAGAACGCCAAGAAATTTCCCAGTATTTGTTTTCTTTGCGTCCTTTGCGGCTTCGTGGTGAGGTTTGTTTTTGATGAAGGTGATTATGGAGTCTCGCCCGGCGCCGCGGGCAGACGGATCCGGAACGTGCAACCCTCGCCGCAATCGGCCAGCCGGATCTCGCCGCCCAGGCGCGTGATCAGCGTCTTCACCCACCATAACCCGAATCCCAGTTTGCGCGGCGAGCGTTTGGTGGAAAAGGCCAGGTCGAAAATATTTTCCCGCCGCTCGGCGGGGACGCCGGGCCCGTTGTCTGAAATCAGGATCTCCACCAGGGGAACCGGCCCCCCGAACGGGTCCGCGGCCACATGCCCCGCCACCCGGATGAGCCCGGAGGAGCCGCCGTAGGATTCCATCCCGGCGAAGGCGTCGGCCGCGTTTTCCATCAGGTTGAAGAACACCAGCCGCAACTGCTCCTCGCCGGCCATCACCTTGGGAAGCGATTCCAGGCCGTCCGTCTCCACCTTAACCCCCGCTGGAAGACTGATCCGCTCCAGGGCGGTCCGGAAACAAACTTCAACCGATGTCGGCAGCAGTTTGACCGGCCGCAGGTAGGCCATGGCTTCCCGCGCGGCGGACATCGCCGCGCGCGCATTGCCTTCGATCTCCGCCAGCGCCGCGGCCAGGTAAGCGTCCTCGCTCAGGGCCGGCCGTTTTTCCAGGATTCCCTGCACCCGCACCGGAATGATCCCAACCAGGTTGTTGACCCGGTGCAGCAGATTGGCGGCCACATCGCCGAGCGCGGCGAACGTTTCCGCCAGAGTCTGGCGTTCGCGCGCCTCCGCCAGCTGATCGAGTGCCTCGGCATCCTGGACGGCGATCGCGGTGTGATTGGCGAGCCAGGTCAGCAGGCGCTGATCCCATTCGGAAAAGGTGCGCGGCTCGGCCGAGTAGAGGGTCAGCGCGCCGCGCGGGGTGCCGTCGCGCATCTGGAGCGGAACGATCAACCCGGAGACCCAGCCCATCTTGCGCGCCAGGTCGCGCCGCAGGAAGCGCGGGTCGCTTCCCACGTCCGGGCTGATCAGCGGCTGGCGCTCGCGCAGCGAACTGCCGATCATGCTCCCGGCCAGCGGCAGCGTTTCGCCCGGGGTGTGGCCGGCGGTCGCCGCGCGCACCACCAGGGTATCCGGATCCGCCGCGGAGAGCACCCACACCACGCCGTGCGGCGCGTTGATCAGGTCGCAGGCCTGCTGAATGATGAACTCGAGCAGCTTGTCGAGCGGCCAGCGCACCATGCGCTCGGTAACTTCCTCGAGCGCCTCCAGCAGCCGCGCTTCCTGCAGCGCGATCACCGCCTGGGTGGCCAGCGTTTCCATCAGGCGCTGATCGTCCTCGCCGAAAGCGTCCATCCGCGGGCTTTCGAGGTTGATCACGCCCTCGAGGGCACCCCCCGCGCCAAGCAGCGGGGTGGCCAGTTCGGAAAGCATGCTTCCTTTGGAGTGCAGCGGGCGGTAGATGCTGTTCCATGGCGCGGCCCGCAGGTCTCCGATCCGGACCGGCTGGCGGCGTTTGGCGGACCAGCCCACTACGCTCGAATCCTCGTCGACCGGAAGGTCCGGTTCCGCCGGATCGGACGGGATCTTCTCTTCCCCGGAGAGCGCCGCAAGACGCAGCCGGCCGGAGCGTTTATCGATCAGGCGGAAGGAGCCGTGCGAAGCGCGGGTCAGTTCGACCGCGGTGCGCAGAATCACGCGCAGCGTTTCTTCCAGGCTGCTGCGCGAGGAGATCAGCTGTTCCGCGCTGTGCAGCCGTTCCAATTCCTCCATCTTGCGCTGGAGCGCGCGGTTAAAACCCTCGATGCGCTGGGTGTTGTGGAGCGCCACCGCCGCCTGGTCGGCCAGCAGGTCCAGGCTCAGGAGCTCTTCGGACGAGAATCGCCGCTCGGATGTCAACGTGACGTAGAGCGCGGCGGTCGGATTGTCCCCGGCCATCAACGGGTAGCAGGCCATCGTGCGGATCCCCGCCTGGATTTTCTGCTCCTGCATCGGGATCGACGGTTCTTCATAGGATAGGAGCCGTTTCCGGTGGCGGATCGCCCGCGCGCCCATTCCGTCGGGGCGCGGAAAATCGTCCGCCACCGGCCGGCCGCCTTCGCCGGCGCTTGTCCGCGAGGCGGGGTCGAACGCCGCCTGGTCCGCGTGGTAGGCGTAGATCACCGCCGCGGGGCCGTCCGCGCCCGTGCGGTCGACCAGGCGCACGGCCGTATCCGCGATCAGCTGCAATGCGTCGGCGGCCGTATCCTCCACCGAGAGGCGGTTGATTTCGGCGGCGGATTCCCGGAGGATGGTCAGCGCCGAGAGGAGATATGTTTCGGAGGAGGACGCAGCGATGTTGGTTCCCATAGGCGGATCGTCGGGGTGTTGGTTCCCGGGAGATATTATAAGGTTATTGATGACTCCACTGCAAAGAGGCATCGATTACATCCTCTTCCTCACCCTCTTGTCCCTCTCCCAGCTTATCCCTCGCGTTCGCTCGGGACAGGTGCTGGGAGAGGGAAGATTAAAAATCGGCGCTTTGCCGATTGTTAATCAGGGTGAGGAAGAGGCGGAATGGGCGTATCTAAATATCATTAATTATCTTCGTCATGCCCGCGCAAATGTGGCGGGCATCCAGGAAGCGTCAGGTTGAATCGTGGAACTTTTCCGGACTGGATTCCCGCTAAGAACACCCCCGCTGCGCAGACATCTCCACTCAAAAAGCAGAACCGAGTGGAGATGCTCCCCCCACTCGCGAATTCTTCGTACCGCGAGATCGCCAGCGCTCATCGCTCGGGGGGCAAGCGCGGGGGCAGGCGCGGGAATGACGGACAATAACAATCCTATCTATTGCCTATGGCCGTACGCTAATTATTGAACGAGGGATACGGGTTGGGAATCTCCACTTGCAGCGCAAATCCGCCGCCGGGAGGGGGGATGATCTGCATTGATCCGCCAAGCAGCGCCACGCGTTCGCTGACGCCCACCAATCCGAAGTGTTTGTGCGCGGACAGACTTGCCAGATCGAGGGGTTTGGTCGATCCCTGCCCGTCATCGCTCAGATGCAGGAGCAGGCTGGCGGTCGGGGTGCGTTGGACCCGAAGAAACGCATTTTTGGCGGCGGCGTGTTTTCGAATGTTGTTCAAACCCTCCTGGACTATACGGAACACGGACAGTTCAATTCCCTCCGGAAACCGGCCCAGGTTCGGATCGATCTCCAGATGCAGGACGATGTGGTTTCGTTCCGCCCATTCCAGGGCAAAGGAGCTGATGGCCGCCGGCAGGCCGTGGGTATCGATGGTCGGCGGCCGCAGATCGCTGCAGAGTTGGCGGAGGTCGCCGATCACCCGCCGGATCCCCTCGCGCAGCGCCGCGAGTTCCTCCTGTTGATTTTTCGATCCCGGTGCTGCCCCCGCTTCCTCCAGCCGGTAATTGAAGCTGAGCAGGTCCTGAATGACCTGGTCGTGCAATTCCCGGGCGAGGGCTTTCCGTTCCTCCTCGCGTTCGACGTCCAGGCGCCGGTGGGCGGCTTGAAGCGCGCGGTTCAACCGGTTGAGCGCCGTGACTTGATCCTGAAGACGGCTGATCAACTCCCGGTTCAGGGAATCTTTCGCCTCCAGGCTTTCCTGAAGCGTGACTTGGGAACGACGCAGTTCTTCGGTCTGTTTTTCAGCCTGGTAATAACTTTCCAGCGCCCAGATGATCGGAGTAACTTGTTCTTGGCGGGTTGTGCCGACGATCTGTTCGACGATTTCGCGGGGTGTGGTATCCGAGGTCCGGCGGTCGGCGATGAGCCGGCCTTCATAAAGCACCAGGATGCGGTCGGTGACCGTAAATAGATGGTTCAGGTTATCGCTGCTGATGATGATCGATACGTTTTGCCGTTCCAATTCCTTGATGATGTCCAGGAGGATTTGTTGGCGTTGAAAGCTGAGGGCGGCCAGCGAGTCGTCGAGCAACAGCAGTTTCATCGGGCGGCACAAGGCGTGGCACAAAGCCACCACTTGACGCTGTTCATCCGATAGGGTGCTTGCCTGTTTGGAGAGGATGCCGGCGGGCAGGTCGAAGCGGGCCAGCAGCTGGCGGGCTTTACGGCCCATCCGGTTCCAATCCGAGAGATAAAGTGTCGGCAGCCAGCGCAGCCGCAAGAGGTAAATTTCCCGGTCGAAGAAGATATTCTGAAGGACGTTTAGCCACTCGACGAGCAGCGGCTTCTGATAAACCAAATCAATGCCCAATTTCTGTGCTTCGTGGGGGTTCGGCACTCTTACGGGCGACCCGTTAAACCGGATGGCGCCGGTCGATGAAGGATGAACGCCGCCCAGAAGTTTGAGCAGGGCGGTTTTTCCAGCGCCGGTTCGGCCGACGATGCCCAGCACTTCCCCCGGATCCAGGGAAAACGTTATCCCTTTGAGCGCCGTGCGCTTTCCGAACTTGACCGATACGTCCGTCACGCACAAAAGGGGCTGCGCCACTTCAAATTTCTCCTGTTGCGGGATCGGTTGACTGCGCCCGGGACTGAATCCGGCTCTTTGCACCCTTGAAGAGCCTTTTTTTTGGAGATGGGGAACGGGATGCAACCCCTCCAGGCGATGGATGGATTCTATCCGTAATTGGATATCCTCGTGGAGATCCGTCGTCCCGAAGGGTGACCATTCTGCAATTCGAGTCCTTGATCGGGCCCGCCGGGCAAAGGCGACCTCAGATAAGCCTCTTGCGCAGGATCGATTGCAGTGCCACGGAAACGACGATGATAAAGCCGTAAATAAGCTGCGTCCAATAGGCCGTCCATCCTGCCGCAACAATGCCGGGATTAATGATCGCGATGATGAAAGCGGCGACGAACGTGCCGAACACGGTGCCGGTTCCGCCGAATACGGATGTCCCGCCCAGAAACACGGAGGCCAGCGTATTAAGCAGATAGCCATCCCCCAATGTAGGCCAGAGGAACAGGACCTGTTCGCTGACGAC
>CAZYSF010000261.1:0-2811 GCA_964649635.1 uncultured Anaerolineales bacterium
GGTGAGACTCTTTTAATCCTGCAGGACGGTGGAGCCATGTACTCGGCGACCGCCCCGGAATTCACGCCGCGCCGGATGGGCGACCTGGCGGGATATTACAACCGGGCGGCGTGGACACCGGCCCCCTGAGGAAAAGACCGAGGCGGTTTGTAAAACCGCCTCGGTCTATATTCCCGGTCAATTTGGATACGATTGTCGGCAAACATTTATCCCATCGTCAACCGGGCTGAAAACAGGCTGAAATGACAGCGGCCAATTCCTGCTTGGAAAATTTTGGGGTTAATTTAACCCCTTTGAAGGGCTTGCGTTGCTCACAAAATCCGACATTATGCTAAAATCTAGCACTATGCTCGTCCTCGGCAAGAACACTTCCCCAACCCCTCAGACTGGCGGATAACAATCCATGCCCGAAGTCCTCGCCGTAAAAGACCTGGTGACAAAATTCTATACCGAAACGGAAACGGTACACGCCGTCAATGGCGTTAGTTTCCATGTGGATGAAGGGGAAACCCTCGGGGTGGTGGGGGAGAGCGGATGCGGAAAAAGCGTCACGATGCATACGCTCCTCCGCCTGATCCCGATGCCGCCGGGACGGATCGAAAGCGGGCAGGCCGTTTTCCAGGGGCGGGATCTGCTGAGGATGTCGCCAAGTGAAATCCGGCAGGTACGCGGTTCGCAGATCGGGATGGTGTTCCAGGATCCGATGACCTCGCTAAACCCGGTCATTACCATTGAGAAACAGGTGGCCGAACCGCTTCTGATCCATCGCGGCATGACCAAAGCGGAAGCCCGTACCCGGGTGGTGGAGTTGCTTGACCATGTGGGGATCCCGTCCCCCGAAAAACGGCTGGCGGATTATCCCCACCAATTTTCCGGCGGGATGCGCCAGCGCGTGATGATCGCCATGGCGCTCGCGTGCGATCCGAGCCTGCTCATCGCGGACGAACCGACCACCGCCCTCGACGTGACCATCCAGGCCCAGTTCGTCGAACTGGTCAAAAAGCTGCGCGACGATTTCCAGATGTCGATCATCTGGATCACCCACGACCTGGGAGTGATCGCCGGGATTGCCCAGCGCGTCGTCGTGATGTACGCCGGGTTCATCGTCGAACATGCCGCCGTGAAGGAACTCTACGCCAATCCCCAACACCCCTATACCCGCGGGTTGTTGGGATCCCTGCCCAGGCTCGACGAAACGCGGGCGGTGCGGTTAACCAACATCAAAGGGCTCCCGCCGGACATGTGCCAGCCCCCGGTCGGCTGCCCCTTCGTTCCGCGCTGCCCATATGCATTTGATCACTGCAAAGTGGAAAATCCACCGCTCGCTTCGGTGAACAACGGCCATACGTCGGCTTGCTGGTGGGATATCGATCTCGGAAAGCCGCGAGGATGAGCATGCCAGCCAGCGTCGACACCCCCATTTCCTCCGAAATCCTTCTGAGAGTTGAAAACCTCAAAATGCATTTCCCCGTCTACCGGGGCGTGTTCCGCCGCCAGGTGGGCGAGATCAAAGCCGTCGATGGCGTCTCTTTCGATGTTTTCCGCGGAGAAACGCTCGGGCTGGTGGGAGAGAGCGGCTGCGGAAAATCCACCGTCGGCCGCACCATCCTGCAACTCTACCGGCCGACAGCCGGAGCCATATACCTCGACGGCGAGGATCTCTCGAAGATCCACGGGAAAGCCCTCCGCCATCGGCGCCGCAAGATGCAAATGATTTTCCAGGATCCGTACGCCTCGCTCAATCCGCGGATGACGATCGGGGAGATTGTCGGCGAACCGCTGGAAGTGCACGACACGTACCGCGGCAGGGAAAAATCGGACCGGATCGCGTACCTGCTTCAGGTTGTGGGGCTAAATCCGCTGTATGCCGGACGCTACCCGCACGAGTTTTCCGGCGGCCAGCGGCAGCGGGTGGGGATTGCCCGGTCGCTCGCGCTCGATCCGTCCTTCATCGTCTGCGACGAACCAATCTCGGCCCTGGACGTCTCAATCCAGGCGCAGGTGGTCAATCTGCTCGAAGACATTCAAAAGAAAATGGGCCTGACGTACCTGTTCATCGCCCATGACCTGAGCATGGTCCGCCACATTTCCAACCGCGTGGCGGTGATGTACCTGGGCAAGCTGATGGAACTGGCCGACCGGGCCGAGGTCTATATCGACCCGCTGCACCCGTATACCCAGGCGCTGCTGTCGGCCATTCCCATACCGGATCCGGTGCTGGAAGAACAGCGCCAGCGGATCATCCTGACCGGCGACGTTCCCAGCCCGGCCAATCCGCCCTCGGGTTGCGTGTTCCACACCCGCTGCATGTACGCGGAACCGATTTGCACGGACAAGGTTCCCGAATGGCGCGAAGCGCACGCCGGGCACTGGGTGGCGTGCCACTTTGCCGAACGATTCATGAAAACAGGCGCTGGTTAACACGTGAGGATTTGAAGATCACGTTTTTCGGAGAGGAATGACGCCTTGGAAAGGAGGTGGCCGAAAGCTTTCGAATAGGTCTTCATCACCCAAACAGGAATCCGTCTTTCCGAACAATTCCAAAGGAGGAAAGAAAATGATGCGCAAAACCAACTTCGCGAGAATCCTGCTGATCTTGTCCGTCGGCGTGTGGGCCGTTTCGGCCTGCGGCCCGGCGGCAAGCACACCCACTCCGGCACAGGTGGCGACGGCAACGGTGAAAGCGACCGCGGCCCCCGCCACGGCGACTCCCAGCTTCAGCGATGGATTCACCTCGGCCGATCCCGAAACCTTCGTGATCCAGGAAATTGCCGGCGGCCCGGCCACGCTGGATGTTCCCCTGGTCTACGA
>CAZYSF010000262.1:0-12608 GCA_964649635.1 uncultured Anaerolineales bacterium
ACCGGATGCCTATGAATACGCAACCGAACATCCACTCAACCCCAGGCAAAACCCGGCATAACCCTTTATGGTGGCTTGCCGGGATTTTAGTTTTTGCCCTCCTCTGCGGCGGATTGATTGCCCCGGGAAATGCCCTGCCGGTAAAAGCACAGGGGCAGTCCCCGACCATAACCCCACCCACACCTTACCAGTGCATGTATGTGGCGTATTCGTTCGCCACGGAAACCGCAATCGTCGTGGGCGTCCGCAATAACAGCGGTGCCACCACCCGTTTGAGTTCCGCAACGCTGGATTGGCCTTCCGCATTGGGGGGGGCAGGCGGCGATTATGTGGATTATTTCACCTTCTACACCGGAACTTTTTATCCTGGAAACGGCACCTCATCCCCGACCACCGACAACACTATCCCAACCGGCACCGCTTACGATATCGCCAACAATGTGACGCGGGAATTCGTCGCAGGATTCGGGGCGCTGCCGCTGCCGCGTCCGCTGGCCGGATCCTTCACCGTGACGCTTCAGTTCAGCAACGGCTGCTTGGTTACCGCGACCATCGACGTTCCGGAACCGCCGACCCCCACGGTGCAAGCGACCAACACGCCGGTGACCGGCCAATGCAATATTGCCTATGCCTATGTCACCGAATTGGCGGTCGTTGTTGGGATCCGCAACAACACCGCGGCGAACGTGCGGCTTTCCACCACGACCCTGTATTGGCCGGCCGGGCTTGGGGGAACCGGCGGCGATTATGTGGACTATTTCCAGCTGGGAGGCAATCAATTCTACAACGGGAACGATACCGCCCCGACGACGGCCGCGACTCCCGCCAACAACGCGACGTATCAAATCACGCCCGGCCAAACCCGCAATTTCGTCGCCGTCTTCGGACTCGCGCCGCTGCCCCGGCCGCTGTACGGCACCTTCACCGCCACCTTCACCTTCCGTTCCGGCTGTTCTCCGATTATGGTCAGCGTCTCCCGCACGCCGCCGCCCTCGACCTGCCCGACAATAACCAATGCCTACATCAGCGGAGCCGGCGACCTGTACTTTGTGGTGTATAACGGCATGGCGGTGAATACCAACTTCACGGGCGCAAGTCTCGATTGGCCGGATATTCCCAGCCCGAACCGCACCGTCAATTACTTTGCCTGGGGTGCCGATTCATTCTATCCCGGTAACGATGCCAGTCCGCCCACGGCCGCGACCGATCCCTCGCCGGATCTGTTCACCGCCGGCCAAACAACCTTCTTCCGCGTCAAT
Source organism: uncultured Anaerolineales bacterium (assembly GCA_964649635.1). Taxonomy (GTDB): domain Bacteria; phylum Chloroflexota; class Anaerolineae; order Anaerolineales; family RBG-16-64-43; genus JAFGKK01. The sequence continues at coordinate 1,260 of CAZYSF010000262.1, forward strand.
TTCTCCAATCCCGGAGTCATGGCCGGAACCTTTACCGCGACGTTGAATTTCAGTCTTCCCTGCACCGCGACGCATTCGGTCAGCTGGGGGGTTCCGGTGACTCCCACCCGCACGCGCACTTCGACGCCGACCCCGACGCGGATCCCTCTCATGGGCACATCCACGGTTCGCTATGCCGCGATGCTGCTGAATGCGCCGGATTACCTGCTGCCATCGCAGATGCTCGGCGGAACCGTAATGGGCGGCGGCGGCCCGGAGTATACCCTCGCCATCTATGTCAAGGCGCCCAGCCAGACGGATGCCACCGCGTCCGTATACGGCTTGACCCTGGATGCGCCGGGCCCGTTCACCTTTGCCCCCCCCGGCGCCGATGCTATGGATTTCGGCTGCAGCGAGGAAGGAATCTGGGAAACCTGGTTCATGGTGACCGACCCCGACGGCGAATTCGTCTTCAGCAACCGCACATCCTGGGCGGTCAATTTCCCGCGTTCGCACGGGATCCCGTGATCCCCCTGCAATAACAAGCCTCCCCCATTTGCTCCTGGAATGGGGGATTTTTTTACTAACCATCCTTCTTGGAGCAAATGGGGGAGGAAAGAGGAGAAGGATCAGTTCTTTCCTCCTCTACCTTCTCTTTTCTATCCTATCCTAACCCCCTCACCCCGCTCTAGACGCCCCTCTCCCCCTTCCCCGTAAGGGGAAGGGGGAGAGGGGTGGATGAGCCCCGGAGTTCTACCGGGGCGAAGCCGGGGAGAGGGGGTTAGGACAGCTAGGGGGTTACAATAATCATCCATGCCGCCCTATGAGGAACTCGATCACACCGCCGACTGGTCCTTCCGCGTAAGCGCATCCTCCCGTGAGGCGTTGTTTACGGAAGCGGCGGATGCATTGTATGAGCTCGGAGGCGTAAAGACGATCCCGGATCCGGATGGGATCCGGACGGTCAACCTTCGGGCGGACGATCCGGAAGGGTTGTTCGTATTGTGGCTGAACGAGCTCTTATACCTGGCGGAGCACGATCGGCTGGCGCTGCGGGAAATGCGGATTGAGGAGCTGACGGATACCCGCCTGCGGGCGACCGGGCGAACGCTTGAGATTCTTTCGGCCGGCAAATACATCAAGGCGGCGACGTACAGCGGGCTGCTGATCACCGAAGCCGTCGGGGTGTGGCAGGCGACGGTCGTGCTGGATGTGTAGAAGGGTGTTGAAAAAGGAGTAAACAAGGTGTCATTGCGAGCGACCGGAGGGAGCGAAGCAATCTCCCCCTTCGGAAAAAGAAGGAGATTGCTTCGTCGCTTTGCTCCTCGCAATGACACACTCAACTCTATCCTGAACCAATCCTGTAAATCCTGTCTATTTTCCCGGTGTTGAATGGCAGTGGCGAACATGGCATCGAAAACCGATTTCCGCAAAGTCGATGATTTTCTCTGGGAGCTGCCCGCATCACACCGCAGCGGGATGCAGACGGCGGTGCGGATCATCGCCGACGACGCGCTGCTCGAGGACGCGCTGGGCGATCTTTCGGTCGAGCAGGCCGTAAACGTCGCCAGCCTTCCGGGACTCGCGGGCAGGGTGGTGGTAATGCCGGACGTGCACCAGGGGTACGGCATGCCGATCGGCGGCGTGATGGCGGCCCGGATGGACGGAGGCATGATCTCGCCCGGCGCGGTCGGTTACGACATCAACTGCGGCGTGCGATTGCTGACCTCTTCAATCCTGTTCGAGGAAGCCGAATCCAAACTTGGCGACCTGGCGACGGCGCTGTACCGCAACTGCCCGAGCGGGGTGGGCGGGAAGGGCAATGTTCCCCTGACGGTCGACGAATTGGAGCGGGTGTGCCGCGAAGGCGCACGCTGGGCGTTGCGCAAGGGGTACGCCGTGAAGAGCGATGTCGATCGCACGGAGGAGGAAGGCTGCCTGGAGGGGGCGGATCCGCAGCAGGTTTCAGCGCGCGCCAAGGAGCGCGGCCGCGGCCAGCTCGGGACGCTCGGGGCGGGGAATCACTTCCTGGAAGTGGACGTGGTGGAGCGGATCTTCGACGTGCCGGCGGCCGCCGCGATGGGACTGCAGGAGGGAAAGCTCGCGCTGCAGATCCATTGCGGTTCGCGCGGGTTCGGCCACCAGATCTGCACCGATTACGTCCAGAGTTTCCAATCGGCCGTGAAGCACTACGGGATCCGGCTGCCGGACCGCGAGCTGGTATGCGCCCCTTTGGATTCCGCCGAAGGGAAGGCCTATATGGCGGCGATGAAAGCCGCCGCCAATTTCGCGTTCGCCAACCGCCAGGTGCTTGCCTTCCACGCCCGCCGGAGCTTCGAGGAAGTATTTGGCGGCACAAAGGTCCGCTGGCAACTCTCGCAGGTCTACGACATCGCCCATAATATGGCGAAGGTGGAAACCCATACCATCGAAGGGCGCAGAGAAAAAGTCTGCATCCACCGCAAGGGAGCGACGCGCGCGTTCGGCCCCGGCCACGCAGGGATCCCGTCCGAATTTAAACCGCTCGGCCAGCCGGTGCTCGTCCCCGGATCGATGGGGACTGCTTCCTGGGTGCTCCTGGGAACCGCCGGCAGCATGGAGCTTTCCTACGGATCTTGCTGCCACGGCGCGGGGCGGGTGATGAGCCGCGCGCAAGCCAAGCGCGAGGTGCGCGGCGATAAACTGCGCAGCGACCTCGAACGGCGCGGCGTGCGCATCCGCGCGGGTTCCCTCCCCGGCCTGGCGGAAGAAGCGCCGCAGGCCTACAAGGACGTCGACCGCGTGATCGCGGCCGTTTGCGGCGCGGGGATCGCGCGGAAAGTCGCCCGCCTGCGGCCGGTGGCGGTGGTGAAGGGGTGACCCCCTCCTTGCCTCCCCCGTTAGCGCTTGAAGTAAATGGTTGAGGGAGCCAATCTCTCAAGCGCTAACGGAGGAGGATATCGGAGGGGGCAGGTCGGATAAAAGGAGAACATGCCAAATTCAAAACGAACGCACATTCCCCGCTGGCTGGAATGGGCGCGCGAAATTCAGGCTCTTGCCCAGACCGGGCTGCATTACGCGCCGGACGATTACCACCGCGACCGGTACCACCGGCTGATCGAAATCGCGGCCGAGATCGCCGCGGAGCATTCCGGGCTACCGGAGGCGGACCTTAGGAAAGCGTTTACCGCCGCACGGGGATACGCCACGCCGAAGGTTTCCGTGCGCGGCGCGGTCTTTCGCGCAGGGAAGATTCTCCTTGTGCGCGAGCGCATCGACGGCGGATGGAGCCTGCCCGGCGGTTGGGCAGATGTGGGCGACTCCCCCTCGGCCATGGTTGAACGCGAGGTGTTGGAGGAGAGCGGTCTGCGGGTCCGCGCCGCCCGCTTGGTGGGCGTATACGATAAAAATAACGAGATCGGGCAGCGGGAGGTGATGCATCTCTACGATCTGGTATTTCTCTGCGATGATCTGGGCGGCGAGCCGGGCCCGAGCAATGAGACCAGCGACGCGCGCTTCTTCGGCTTGGACGAAACCCCGGCGCTTTCAAGCGCGCGAACATCGATCCGCTACATCCGGGAGGCATTCGCCCATTGGGACGATCCGGCTCTGCAGCCGGTTTTCGATTGAATCCGCCCCCGCCTCTGTCCTCCCCCGATAGCGTTTCGAGAGAGGTCATTGCGAGCGGCCCCTTCGCTCCCCCCACTTGAGAATTCTTCGCATCGGAAAATCACCGATGCTCATCGCTCGGGGGGCGAGGCACTCAGGGCAGGCTCCGGGAGCGAAGCTTGTCCTGTGATCTGTCAGGGCAAACTCCCCTTTCCAGGGATAATCAGCAGAATGCATCGCCTGCCCCGGTTGGGGCAGGCCGGGGTAGCTTCGCTCCCCCCGCTTCGAAATCAAAACTGCTCATGGAGCAACGGCGAGCCGTCTTGCTCCGCGGGGGCAGGCTCACAATGACACTCTGATCGTTTTTAGCAGCCTGCTGACGGGGGTGGATTCAGGAGGGGAAGGGGTAGTACCCATTCCCCGGTTGTCAGGCTTGCGAAATATCGTAGAATAGAACTCTCTACCGGGAGCATTCCGTCATCATCCGTCATTCATTTATTCGCATCCATCCAATACTCCCCGGTAACAGAAAGGATTACGACCGTGTCGAATAACCTTTTATTGACGCTGGCTGTTATCGGAGGGACTGGAGCGGAGGGCGGCGGGCTGGCCATGCGCTGGGTCCGGTCCGGGTACCGGGTGGTGATCGGCTCGCGTTCCGCCCAGAAAGCGGCCGAACGCTGCGCGGAACTGAATCAACAAATGGGGGAGCCCGGGCTCATCTCCGGCGCGGAGAATTCGGCCGCGGCGAAAGCCGCCGATCTCATCGTCCTGGCGGTACCGTGCAGCGCGCAAAGGGAAATACTGGAAAGCATCCGCCCCGAGCTTAAGGGAAAGATCCTGATCAACGTCGGGACCTGCATCAATCCCGAGCGGCCCGCAACCGTCGAACTGCCGCCGGCCCTCTCCTCCAGCCTGGAGGCGCAGGACCAGCTCGGCACGGACGTGCGGGTGGTGGCGGCGTTCCAGAACGTGTCCGCCGAATACCTCAGCGATCCGGAGCGGGAGATCGATTGCGATGTGCTGGTCTGCGGCGACGATGCCGAAGCGAAAGTTTCCGCGATGCGGCTGGTGGAAGCCGCGGGCATGACGGCCTACGACGCCGGCCCGCTGAAGAATTCGATCGTCATCGAGGGATTTACCTCGATCCTGCTGGGGATCAACAAACGCTATCACGCGCGCCTGGCCGGCATACGCATCACCGGCGTCTCGCTCTGATCACGGCGGGGACGAGCGATTTGAATCCGGGGCGATCCCTGCAGCTTTCCGCGCTTGGCGGTTTCCCCCTCGTCCGGGCGGGCGACGACCTGGCCGGGCTGATCCTCGCCGCGCTGGATGCCGCCGGACTGCGCCTGGAAGACGGGGATGCCCTGATCCTCGCGCAAAAAATCGTTTCCAAAAGCGAAGGGCGCCTGGTCGATCTGAACGGCATCGAGCCCTCGGTCCGGGCGCTCGCCCTGGCGGAAAAATGCCGGAAGGATCCGCGTTTTGTCGAAATGGTTTTGCGCGAGAGCCGCGAAGTGCTGCGGGCGCGGCCGGGGCTCCTGGTGGTCGAACACCGGCTGGGGTTCATCTGCGCCAATGCCGGGGTCGACCGCTCCAACATCGGGGCGGAGCTTGCCGCGGGCGAATGGGTGCTGCTCCTGCCCGAGGACCCGGATGCGTCCTGCCGGTCCCTGCGCAGCCGGCTGAAACAGGCGGCGGGCGCCGAGGTCGGCGTGATCATCAACGATTCGCACGGCCGCGCCTGGCGCAACGGCATTGTCGGCGTGGCGATCGGCGTGGCCGGCCTGCCGGCCCTCGTGGATCTCCGCGGCCGGATGGACCTTTACGATTATCAGCTCCAGATCACCCAGGTGGCGGCCGCGGATGAACTCGCCTCGGCCGCCTCACTGCTCATGGGCCAGGCGGATGAAGCGCTGCCGGTCGTCCATGCGCGCGGTTTCCCGTACCCCATGCGGGATTCATCCATGACCGAATTGATCCGCCCCAGGGACGAAGACGCGTTTCGGTAAGCCCGCCCGTTTTTCATAAGGAGGACCCGCCCATGCCTGCCGACTCCAAAGACGAGCGCGTGTGGAGGGTGATCCGGTCCGAACCGGGTCCGGACCTGCGGATATTCACGAGCCGGTACGATTGGATCGAAAATCCCCGCAATCAAAAAGTGCTGCAGGCCCTCATTCTCCAGGCTCCCGACTGGGTTAATGTGGTGGCGCTCACGCCGGACGAAAAAATCGTCGCGGTCCGCCAGTTTCGCTTCGGGATTCGCCGGCAGTCGCTCGAGATTCCCGCCGGCCTGGTGGATCCGGGCGAGACCCCGCTCGAGGCGGCGCGGCGGGAACTGGCGGAAGAGACCGGGTACACCGCCAGCGAGTGGAAATCCCTCGGCTGGTCTTACGCCAACCCGGCCTTCCTGACCAATCGCGCGCATCATTTTCTCGCGACCGGCGTGCGGCGCACGCAGGCGCCGCAGCCTGAGGACGGGGAGGACATCATGTGCACCGAACTCACGCTGGACGAGGCGCGCCGCGCGATCCAGGCCGAAACGATGCGAAACGCGATGACGCTGCTGGCGCTGTCCAAGGTATTTGATATGCGGGCGGAAAACCATTGAGGGAATGAAATAGGTCGTCATTCCCGCGTGTATTAAGCGGGAATCCAGAGTTTTTTTCGCATACAAAGGAAAAGACACTGGATGCCCGCTGAGACCACGTGGGCATGACGAAAAGTAAGTCATCCCGGCGTGGCAAAGTGAACGTCATCCCCGCGCCCAGCCTCATCCGGCCTTCGGCCACCTTCTCCCGGCGCATCGTGATTAATTCCTTCTTTCCGTATGAGGGTTGTTTGGCCCGATGAGGTGAGCGCTTGGAGAACTAGTCCCGGAGCGAAGCGACGGGAGGCAGGGATGAGGGGGCGCATGTTGGATACCGGCCAGGAGCGCGCCGGTATGACCAGCATCCTATCATTCCGGCGCGTCCAGCCTCATCCGGCCTTCGGCCACCTTCTCCCAGCGCATCGAGATAGATTCATCCTTCCCATATGGGTGCTGTTTGGCCCAATGAGGTGAGCGCTGGGAGAAGGCAGGGATGAGGGGGTATCGTGTTTTGGAAGCCGGCACGTCACCCCGGTGTGTTCTAAGCCGGGGCGGCATGACGAACAGACCGTCGGGGTCCAGAGGTATTTTTCCAGACAAAGGAAATGACACTGGATGCCCGCTGAGACCATGCGGGCATGACGAACTGTGCGTCATCCCGCGCCTGCCGGATTACCCGGCCGTCACCCCTCCATCCACCGGAAAGGAAATCCCGTTAATAAATGACGCCTCGTCGCTTGCAAGGTATGTAAACGCGGCCGCGACATCGGCGGAAGTGGCCAACCGCCCGAGGGGGACTTCACCGAAACGCTCGGCCCGCCGTGCGGGATCCTTGAGCACAGACTGCACCAGCGGCGTATCCACGGTGCTGGGATGCACCGAATTGCAGCGGATGTTCTCTTTGCCGTAGCGGACGGCGATCGACTTCGTAAGCAGCGTCAGCGCGCCCTTCGTCGCTACGTATGCTTCGTTCGTATATCGGTGGCCGATCAACCCGCAGACCGATGACATGTTTAGGATGACGCCGCCGCCCGCGTGGCGCATGATGGGGAGGGCATGCTTGATGCCGAGGAACGGGCCTTTGATGTTTACCGCGAGCATCCGGTCCAGATCTTCTCCGGGCATTTCCTCGATATCCTTGCGGATGTTGATCCCCGCGTTGTTGACCAACACATCCAACTTGCCCGCCTTTTGAAGGATCGCCGAGAGGACCGCCTTCCAACTGTCCTCCGATGTGACGTCCAGAAGAAAGAAGTCCGCGCCTTCGATGGACCGGGCTGTTTCTTCTCCCGCTTGCCCGTTCACGTCGCCAATAAAGACCTGCGCACCCTCCCGGTGGAAGGCACGCGCGATTTCGGCGCCCAACCCCTGTGCGCCTCCCGTTATGAGCGCCACTTTGCCCGCCAGTCTTCCGCTCATGATTTCCACCCGCCGCTGCGGACTTTGACACCCGCCAGTCTTTCGTAGAACTGGATTATCCCGCCGTGATCGTCCTTTTGTTTTCCATCCACGCGCAGAGCCTGCATGATCTCCATGATCTGGCTCGTGAGAGGGACGGGTACGCCGAGCTCGTGCGCGGTATCCAATGCGTTCTGCAGGTCTTTGATGTGCAACTCGATCCGGAAACCCGGCTTGTAGTTGCCTTCGAGGACCATCGGGGCCTTGGCGTTCAACACGGTGCTGCCTGCGAGGCCGCCTTTGATCGCCGAAAACACGGCTTGCGGATCCACGCCCGCCTTGGTCGCCAGGGTGAACGCTTCCGACATGGCCGCGATATTCAGCGCGACGATGATCTGATTGGCGAGCTTGACGACGTTTCCCGCCCCGATGCCCCCGCACAGCACGGCGCTCGATCCCATCTTCAGGAGGACATCCTTCACCTTGTCGAAGACCTCCGGTTTGCCGCCGGCCATGATCGCAAGCGTGCCGTCGATGGCCTTGGGCTCACCGCCGGAGACCGGTGCGTCCAGCATCCCGATTCCCTTTTTTGCCAGTTCCGCGGCGATATCCTGCGCGGCGCGCGGCGCGATCGAACTCATATCCACCAAAATGTCGCCGGCCTTGGCGCCGCGGATCACCCCGTTTTCCCCGAGTACGGCCTCCATCACATGCGGCGAATTGGGAAGCATGGTGATGATCCAATCGCATTTCGACGCCACATCCGCGGCTGATAATCCGGCTTTGGCGCCCAAACCCGCAAGCTCCCGGACCGGAATATCGTTGATGTCGTAAACCGTAAGCGCATGGCCGGCGGCGATGAGGTTCTTCGCCATCGGCTTGCCCATAATGCCCAGACCGATGAATCCGATATTCATGATTTTCCCTCCAGTAGCTTCCGGACCGCCGAAGCGATCGCTTCCCCGGTAAGCCCGAAATGTTCCAACAACGCGTCGTAACTTTCGGCCGAGAGGCCGAAACTGTCGTGGAGGCCGATCAATTCCACCGGCGCGTGGCGAACACCCCGCAGGGCTTCGAGCACGGCCGAACCGAGCCCGCCGATGACGGTGTGTTCCTCGGCCGTTACGATGGCGCGCGCGCCTTCCGCAAAGCCAATCACGGCGTCGCGGTCCAGGGGTTTTATCGTTCCCACATTAAGCACCCGGGCGGATATGCCTTTCTCGGCGAGCATCCGGGCGGCATCCAACGCCTTGGACACCATGATCCCCGATGCGAAAATCGCAGCGTCGGCACCGTCCCGGATTCTCACGACCGTGCCGATACGGTAGGAAGGATCCCCGGGGAAAGTAAAGGGGAGGTCGTTGCGGTTGACGCGGATATAGACGGGCCCCTTCCAATCCAGAATTTCCTCCATCATCGCGGTCAGCTCGATCGAATCGGAAGGGGACAGCACGCTCATGTTGGGCAGGGCGCGCATGAGGGCCACATCTTCCACGGATTGATGGGTTTTGCCGTCCCCGAAATCCGAGAGACCGCAGCTCGAGCCGCAGATCCGCACATTGACGTTGGGGATGCAGACCGAATTTCGGAGTTGGTCATACACGCGCCCGGAAGCGAACACGGCAAAGGAATGGATGAAGGGGATCTTACCGGCCAGCGCCAGCCCGGCGGCGGTGGACGCCATGTTCTGCTCCGCGATTCCCATCTCGAAATGCCGGTCCGGAAACGCGGCTTTAAACAAAACGGACTGCGTGGATTTCCCCAGGTCCGCCTCGAGCGCGACGACGCGGGGATCTCTCTTCCCGAGCGCGACAAGCGCTTCGCCGTAAGCCATGCGGGGATTCTTCGATATCGTCATCGGGGATTCTCCTGTGTCCGCGCTGCGCGCGCGGCGCCCAGCTCCGCCAGCGCGGTGTCGTATTGTTCCTGACTCATAATCCCGTTATGGAAGGCTGCGGAGTTTTCTGCGAACGATATGCCCATGCCCTTGACCGTGTCGGCAACAATCACCGTGGGCGCGCCCTTCATCCCGCCTGCGCGCTCCAGCGCCTCCACGACGGCCGCGATATTGTGGCCGTTCACGGTGAGGACGTTCCACCCGAACGCCTCCCATTTCTTTTCGATGCCGGGAATGTCGAATACCTCGCGTGTCGGGCCGGTGGCCTGAATGCGGTTGCGGTCCACGATACCGGTGATGCGGTCGAGCCCGAACCGCGCCGCCGCCATTGCCGCCTCCCAGAGCTGGCCTTCGGCCAATTCGCCGTCGCCCATGATGACGAAAACCCGCGAGGAACGGCCGTCCAGGCGGAGCGCAAGCGCCATGCCGACGCCGATGGACAGTCCCTGGCCGAGCGAACCCGTAACCGCCTCCAATCCCGGAGTTCGATCCATATCCGGGTGCCCCTGGAGCATGCCCGCCAGCGTCTTCACCTTCTCCCGCTCCGAAAGCGGTATGACGCCGAGTTCCATGAGCGCGGCATATTGGATCAGCACCGAATGTCCCTTGCTCAGGATGAGGCGGTCCCGATCCGGGTCGGTGATGTCTTTGGGATCGTAGCGCATGGTATGGAAGTACAAAGCGGTCACGATATCCGCCAGCGAGCAGGATCCTCCCAAATGCCCGGCCTTGCCCACGCCGATCATCCGGACTACGTGCTCGCGGAGGGTCAGCGCTGTTATATCCAGCCTGCGGGCATCTGCGCCCCCGACTCTTTTATTTTTTTCCGCCATAATGATTCCTTTCCGCCGTCTTCAGCCGTTGGATTGTCCTCAACACGTGCGTTTCCATGAGGGATTCCGCCAGGCCGGCGTTCCGGGCCTTGATCGCGTCGAGAATCCGCCGATGGTACGAAAGGCCGTCGCTGACGCCGAGCGATCCGACGATCCTGTCCATGGACGCGCTCAAAATGCTCTTGATGATGTCGTTAACCTTGATGACGATGGGGTTTCCCGTAGCTTGGGCGAGGGCGAGGTGAAAGTCGAGATCCGCGCGCGCAAAAGCATGCAGATTGCGCTTCGCGAGCGTCATTTTTCGGTATGCGGCCTCCAACTCGCCGATCTCCTTCTCGCCCGCCTTCTCCGCCGCAAGCGCGGCGGTGCCCTTTTCGACGATTCGGCGGTATTCCAGGACGTTCAGGATATCTGTTTTATCCAGCGCAATCATGGGAAAGAGCGGGTTGAAGAGAATCTCGCCGGAAAACTGCTTGACGAATGTGCCGCCGCCCTGATGGGATTCCAAAAGGCCGAGGGAAGTCAGCATGTGCAGGGCTTCGCGAAGTGCCACCCGGCTTACGCCGAGCCTACCGGTCAGGACGGTCTCCGACGGAATCTTGGAGCCCGGAGGCCACTTGCCGCTGACAATCTGATCCCTGAGCTGCAGGAAAACCTGCTCCTTGACGTTGGAGCGCTTCACGCGGGCGAGCGGGGGCGGGGGCATAGGGATTAACTTGTATGATAACTTACAACTTGGACTCGGTCAACGGCCTTTGCGGAGAAACATCACTATATTACAAAGAATAGTATCGAGTGGGGCGCCGACTCGACGAATAGGATGTCATCCCCGCGCCTGCCCTCATCCGGCCTCCGGCCACATTCACCCAGCGCATCGAGATAGATTCATCCTTCCCCTATGGGTGCTGTTTGGCCCAATGAGGTGAGCGCTGGGAGAACCTGTCCCGGAGCGGAGCGACGGGAGGCAGGGATGAGGGGGTTTCCCCGTTCGCGAATGCTCATTGCTCGGAGGGCAGGCGGGCATGACGATCACTCCATGTCGTGGATTTCCCCTTTTTCGG
>CAZYSF010000263.1:0-7331 GCA_964649635.1 uncultured Anaerolineales bacterium
AATAAGGAAGCCGGCACCAAGGCGCTGACGACCGAGACCGGCGCCGGACAGTGGGGCTCGGCCCTTGCGATGGGCTGCAACTTCTTCGATATTGATCTGGAAGTCTATATGGTCAAGGTCTCCTACCAGCAGAAACCGTACCGCCGCGTCCTGATGGAAAACTTCGATGCCAAGGTTTACGCCAGCCCGACCGACCGCACCGAATACGGCCGTTCCGTCTTGAAGAAGGATCCGCAGAACGGCGGTTCGCTGGGGATGGCCATCTCCGAGGCGGTCGAAGTTGCCGCCACTTCCGGCGGCGCCAAGCGCTACGCGCTCGGCTCGGTCCTCAACCATGTGCTCATGCACCAGACCGTGATCGGCGAGGAAGCGCTGATCCAGATGGAAATGGCCGGTGAATATCCGGACGTGGTGATCGGATGCGTGGGCGGCGGCAGCAACTTCGGCGGGATCGCCTTCCCCTTCATCCGCGAAAACCTGAAGAGCAACAAGAAGACCCGCATCATCGCGGTCGAGCCGCTGGCCTGCCCGTCGATGACCAAGGGCATGTACGCCTATGATTACGGCGATTCCGCCAAGATGGCGCCGGTGGTGAAGATGTATACGCTCGGCCACGGGTTCATGCCGCCCGGGATTCACGCCGGCGGCCTGCGTTACCACGGCATGTCGCCGCTGGTATCCGGGCTGTATGCCAACAAGCTGATCGAAGCGGTTGCGGTCCACCAGCTGGATACCTTCAAGGCCGCCAAGCAGTTCCTGCAGGCCGAAGGCACCACCCCGGCGCCGGAATCCTCGCACGCCATCGCCGTCGCGATCGACGAGGCGCTCAAGGCCAAGAAGGAAGGCAAAAAGAAGGTGATCGTCTTCAACCTGTCGGGCAACGGCTACCTCGATCTCGGCGCGTACGATACGTTCAATCACGGCGGGCTGGAAGATTACGAGTACCCGGCCGAAGCGGTGGCCGAGGCGGAGAAGGATCTGCCGAAGGTCAAGAACGGGATGTAGGCTTTGGCATATTCCCGGGGGAGGGAATGTGGGTAAAGAGGACACGCCGCCCGCAGGCGGCGTGTCCGGTTAAGATCAAAACCTTTTCACCGCAAAGCCCGCCCTGGTCGGGCTGGGCCAGGGACGCGAAGGGCGCGAAGATATTACAATTTTTCTGTAAAAATCTTAGCGTTCTTCGCGTCTTTGCGGTAAAGGGTTTTCTGGCTTATGGTTCCCCCTCCTCTTCCGGCGGCAGGGGCGTGACCAGGATCTTATCCACCCGCCGGCCATCCATATCCATCACCTCGAACCGGTATCCGCCCCATTCGAAGCGGTCGCCGACGGCCGGCACCTCGCCCAGACGGGCCATGACAAACCCGCCAACGGTCTGGAACGAACCCTCTTCTTCCTCGGGCAGCCGGTCCACTTCAAGATGGTCCTCCATCTCTTCGATGCTCAGCGCCCCGCCCATCAGCCAGCTGCCATCCTCGCGCCGCGTCACTTCCGGCTCGCCCGGCTCGCCCTTGGCGGGCAATTCTCCGACGATCGCCTCGAGGATGTCGGTGTGGGAAATCACACCGGCCACGCTCCCGAACTCGTCGGTGACGATCGCGAAGTGTTCGCCCGTTTCCTTGAACTGTTCGAGGGCTTGCAGAGCCTCGGCGCTTTCCGGGATGAACAGCGGGGCGCGCAGCACCTTGCGCAGGTCCGGCGGCTCGCAGGAAAATCCCTGCCCCAGAAGATCCTTAACGTGCAGGATCCCGAGCACCCGGTCCAGATCGCCCTGCGCGACGGGGAAGCGCGAGCGATGGCTGTTGAGAATCTGGTCATGGACAACCGCCGGAGTTTCCTCCAGATCGATCCAATCGACGTCCGGGCGCGGGGTCATGAGCGCGCCCACCCGCTGACCGCCCAGCCGGAACACACCCTCCATCATTTCCTGTTCGGCCTCTTCGAATACCCCCGCCTGAGTCCCCTGCTCGATCAGCACTTTGATTTCATCTTCGGTGACGGGCGGCTCGGTGCCCGGGCGGATGCCCAGCATCCGGACGATCAGGTTGGAGGACCCGGCCAGAACGCGGACCAGCGGGGATGCCAGATTCGAGAGCGCGCGCATCGGGCCGGCCATCAGCATCGCCAGCCGCTCGGACGAGTGCAGCGCCAGCTGCTTGGGCACCAGCTCGCCGATCACCAGGCTTAGAAAAGTAACGGCCAGGACGACCAGCGTAAAGGCGATCGGTTCGGAAAATGGGGCGAGCAGGGGGACGGCGGCGAGCCAGATCGCCAGCTGGCGCGCGAGCGTCGCGCCGCCGATGGCGCCGGCCAGCGTCCCGATCAGCGTAATGCCGATCTGGACTGTCGCCAGGAACCGGTCCGGATGTGCCGCCAGTTCGAGCGCGGCCCGCGCCGGCTCGTTGCCGTTATCCGCCAGCGGCTGCAGCCGGGATTTACGCGCCGCCATCATGGCGAATTCCGACATGGCGAATAATCCGTTGAGGAGGATCAAAAAGAGCAGGAGGATGACTTCGAGCGCGAACCCTTCCATGCTGAAATTCTAGCATAGGTTCGGATCGGCGGTTGCCAACGGAGCCGCGGAAGGCGCCTAGACCGAGGCGGCGGGGACGGTGAAGTGGAAGGTGGAGCCTTGGTGCAGTTCGCTCTCGAACCAGATTTTTCCGCCGTGCATCTCCACGAGATTCCGGGTGATGTGCAGGCCGAGCCCGGTGCCCGGAAGGTCGCGCACCGTCCCGTCCTCCGAACGGAAGAATTTCTGGAAGATGCTTTTCTGTTCCTGCGGCGCAATCCCGAGGCCGCTGTCCTGGATCCGGCAGTGGACGACTTCCGGCGGACCGGCCGGATCCCAGTGGTTGGGAGAGCGTTCGGCGGCGATCCGCAGAGAACCGCCGTGCGGCGTGTATTTGTGGGCGTTGCTGACCAGGTTGGTGAGGATCTGAATCAGGCGCCCGCGGTCCACCCACACCGGCGGAAGGTCGGAGGGGATATCCATCGTAAGTTTCTGCTCTTTGCCCTCCATCAGGGAGCGCAGCGCCTCGATCACTTCCTCCAGCGCGGGAGCGAGCGCCACCGCCGCAAACTCGAGCTTCAGCCGGCCGGATTCGATCCGGGAAACGTCGTTCAGGTCCGATACCAGCGCCGACATCCGGTCGACGTTGAGCCGGATCGTCGCGAGGAAATTCGCCTGCGGCTGGCTGACCGGACCGACGGCTCCCTGCGCCACGAGGTCGGTGTATCCGCGGATCGAAGTCATTGGGGTTTTCAACTCGTGGGCGACAAAGGAGATGAACTCGCTCTTGGCCTGGTTGGCGCGGCGCACTTCGGCGTACAGCTGGGCGTTCGAGATCGCGATCCCCGAGTGCGAGGCCATGCGCTGCAGGAAGTCCACCGCGGCGGACGGGAAGGCGCCGTCCGAATCCGATTCGAGGAGCAGCACCCCGAGGATTTGGGTGTTGCGGCAGATCGGCAGATACAGGGTCGTCCGGCCGGTGGAAAGCAAACCCGGCGCGACCGATCCTTCCGCGCGGCGGATGACCGGTTCCTCGGACCGGATGGATTCCGCAAAGCCGGCCGTGTCGAACGGAAGCCGGCTTTTTTCTTCCGGTCCGGTTCCTTCCGGGTATCCCACGGCCGCCTCGATTTCCAATTCCTCGCCGACGATCAGGACGGCCAGCCCGGCGGCGGCATCCGAGTAGCGCAGCGCCCAATCCAGGGTAATCGCCATCGCTTCGGCGGAATCCGAAACGCTGTTTAATTCCTGGTCCAGGTTTTGAAGCGAGGTCAGTTTCTCCGCCAGGGAGATGCCTTCGGCATCCGCCGGCGCTTGCGATCGGATTCCTTCCAGCACGGCGGCGGCGAGAGCGGCAAACTCGTGAAGCAGGATCCGTTCGATTTCCCGCGGAGGCGCGGTCCGCAGCGGATTCCAAAACACGATCCATCCGAAAATCCGTTCTCTCAGCCGCAGCGGCAGCGAAACGGCGCAAAGAAACGGGGCGCCGCCCTGCCGGGTGAGTGAGCGGAACGGATCGTCCGCGGGGAGGGTTTCGACAAAAGACAGCCGGTCGCCCGACGCGGTTTTGGTGAAGGGATGATCCACCCCGAT
The DNA here is from genome assembly GCA_964649635.1 of uncultured Anaerolineales bacterium. Taxonomy (GTDB): domain Bacteria; phylum Chloroflexota; class Anaerolineae; order Anaerolineales; family RBG-16-64-43; genus JAFGKK01. Next base: position 4,103 of record CAZYSF010000263.1, read on the forward strand.
CGGCGGAAAACCTTCGGTCACATCCGGAGCGCCGGATTGCCGCGAGAGCACCCACAGGCCGGAGGGCGCCGGGAGGAGCAGCAGGGCGGCCTGGCAGGGGAGGAGTTCGCGGGCGCCGGACAGGATGGAATCGGGAAGATGATCCCGTGCGGCCGGGCCGAGGATCCGGCGCGATGCGCGCAGGAGGATTGCCAGAAGCGCCGCCTGGCGACCGGCTTCCTTTTCCAAGCGGGCTTTGGCGATCGCCGGCCCTGCAATCTCGGCCACGGAGACGAGCTGCGATTGTTCGCGTTGGGTGAAGGGCGCCCCGCGCGCCAGCAGGATCGCGCCGATGACGGAAGCCCCCGCCGGGAGCGGCAATCCGGCCCAGGCCATCGGCGGCTCGCGCTCGGGAAGATTATGCAACCGGCAGGCCTCGGAATAATCGTCCACCACCAGCGGGCGTCCGCTGCGCACAACCGCTCCGGCCAAATCCTCCTTGGCGGGGAAGGGCGAGCCCTCCCGATCCGCGCGGCGGGCACCGTTCTCGGAATAGAACGCGTAGAACAGCGCGCCGGAATCCCCCTCCGTCAGAGCGATGCGCAGGGAAGCAGAGGGTATCCGCCGCAGGATTTGGGAGGATATCAATTCCAGCAAAACGTCCAGGTCGGATGTCGAGTGCAGGATTTGAGTCAGATGCAGGTTCAAATCCCGTGGATCCTCGGACGGGCCGGCTTCCGGGTCCGGCGGATTCTCTGCGAAGGAAAGCCCTGCCGCCGCCGTTTCGGCTTCTCCGGCTGTTGCGATCTGCAGTGAATGGAGGGATTGTTGCTTTTGGGGAGTGTCGAACTGCCGGCGCAGCCATTGCCGCACCGGGAGGAGGATCAGCGCAAAACCCAGGAGGAATCCCGCCGGGATGAGCGGATGCGCGTCCGGAAACGCCGCGGCGAGCAGCAGCGTGCAACCGACAGCCGCCAGTCCGTAACCGGCGTCCAGGAAGAATGCGTACCCATCGGGTATCGGGCGGTGAGGCTCGATCGGGTGATCTCCCGCGGAATTCATCATTGGATATTTTACCGGAATGGAAGATTCCGCACCGGACCGGGGTGTCGGCCGCCGCCGCCGGACCTCCCGAAATATGGACCGGAATATGCAGGTTTATCGTTGGGCAATCGCCGAAAAATGAGGATACCTCCTTTAAAAAGAAAGAATTTTCCTCAAATCCCGTAAATCCGGTTTATGGATTGAATTTTCGCCGGAAAACGCCTTTGATACAATACCGGCGTTATGCCGGGATTCCGCCGGCCGGAACCAGAAAAAGGATCCCCGATGAAGTTGATCCTTGCGTCCGTTTCCCCGCGCCGGCGGGAGCTCCTGCGGCAATGCGGCATCGATTGCGACGTGATGCCAGTTGCCGCCGATGAACTTGCCCGGGCGGGCGAGACTCCCGAGGAGACAGCCCTGCGCCTTGCCTGCGAAAAGGCCCGCCTGGCAATGGGGCGCATGGAAGGGCGCGCGGGATTAATCCTCGCCGCGGATACCATAGTCGCCGATGGCGGGCGGATGCTCGGCAAGCCCCGCGATATAAACCAGGCGGAGGCGTTTCTTCTGCAGCTGCGCGGGCGCGGGCACCGGGTGATCACCGGCGTATGCCTGCTGCGCGCGCCGGAGGGCGTCGAAAAAACCGATTTGGCGGTCACCGCCGTTCGCATGCGGGAGTACTCCCCGGCCGAAGTGGCGGCGTATCTGGCCGGCGGCGATGCGCTGGATAAGGCCGGGGCGTATGCGATCCAGCATCCGTCCTTCCGTCCGGTGGAATCGATCGCCGGATGTTACACTAACGTGGTCGGGCTTCCCCTTTGCCGCGTATACACGCTGCTCGAAGGCGCGGGGGAAACGCCGGATCGTCCGCTTCCGGAAGGATGCCGGACGGGCGGCGCGTGCGGCTTTGCCCGGCTTCCGGATCGATATTAATAAGGAGTTGAAAAAGGAAGAAACAGGTGTCATTGCGAGCGACCCCTTCGCTGCGCTCAGGGCAGGCTCCGGGAGCGAAGCAATCTCCCTCTCTGTAAAAAGAAGGAGATTGCTTCGCCTGCCCCGGTTGGGGTAGGCCGGGGTCGCTTCGCTCCTCGCAAAGACATCCTGAGCCTTTTTCATCAGCCAACTAACAGGAGAGTGACGTTTTGAAAAAGTGGACCGTTCCCGTTTTAATTGTGATCGTGGTCGTGCTTGCGATTGTGCTGGTCCGGCCGCTGCTTTCGGGCAGCAGCGAGGCGACTCTCAATCCATCCGCCGTGGCGACTGCGCTTGGAATAGGGATCACCAAGGCGCCGACGCCCGAATCGGCCGCACGCGCGTTCCTCGACGGCTGGCAATCCGCGGATTACGACAGGATGTATTCGCTGCTTTCCACGCTGAGCCGGGATGCCATGTCGGAGGCGGACTTCAAGGCGTTCTACGGGGACGTCGGACTGCAAACCACGCTGCGCAACCTGGATTACAAAATCCTCTCGGTGGAGATGACGCCGACCGAGGCGACCGTGCAATTCGAAGTCACCCTCCACACGATCCTGGTGGGCGACATCACCAAACAAACCCGGATGCTGCTGAAATTCCAGCAGGGCGGCTGGAAGGTGGCCTGGGACGATAAAACCGTCCTGCCGGAACTCGAAAACGGCAACCGCCTGGTGATCTACCGCGACCGGCCCGCGCGCGGAAATATCTACGACCGCAACGGCCTGGCGCTCGCGGCCGAAACCGAGGCGGTGGAAATCGGAATCGTCTCGGGCGAGATCAACGACGAAGATCAGGTGGTCGCCTACGTCGCAATGGCGCTCAAAATACCGCGCGAGATGGTCCGCCTGATGATCGACTACAACAACCCGGATTGGTACATCCCGGTCGGCGACGTGGCCAAGGCCGACATCATCGATATTTACGGAACGCTGCAAAACCTCGGCGGCGTGCGGCTGACGACGACCATGATGCGTTACTACTTCGGGGGCGGGGTCGGCTCGCATGTGGTCGGATACACCCAGCAGCCGTCGGCGGAAACAAAGGCGGCGTATCAGGCGATGGGCTATGCGGGGGACGAACGGGTAGGGGCCAGCGGGCTGGAATACTGGGGGGAGCAGTTTCTGGCCGGCCGGCAGGGCGGGCAGCTGTGGGTGACCACGCCAACCGGATCCAACCTGACGATGCTGGCCCAGTCCAAACCGCAGGCCGCGATGGCCGTCTACACCACGCTCGA
>CAZYSF010000264.1:0-4872 GCA_964649635.1 uncultured Anaerolineales bacterium
CCATGGAGGCCTGCGATGCAGGATGAATTCATCACTAATTTCGGATGGATCGCCGGTACGCTTGACCAGCCGCTTGAGAATTTTTTCGCCAAAGATACCAAAGAATTCTCCATCCTCTCCGAATTTAAAAACGGCTGGGGAAAACGCGATACGATCGGGCTGCTCTCGGAGCTCACGGCCAAATACGGGGATGCGGCCGGCGCGGCGGTGGAGAAATTCCTGGCACTCAACATCGCCCGGGATTGGAAAGCCGCCGGCGAAAAGGAAGCGCACGCCGGAACGGAGATTGACGATTTTATCCGCGTGCTCTGGAAACCGCTCGGGGAGAGCGGCGAGTTTGAATTCACTTCGGATTCGACCGGGGGAAAGGCCGCCTTCTGCGTGACCAAATGCCCGATTTACGAACTTGCCAAGAAGACCGGGCAGCGTCAGTGGCTGTATCATCTGGCGTGCGCAACCGATTTCTACACCACCCCCGCCTTCAGCTCCAAAATCGGATTTTCACGGACGAAAACGCTCATCCAGAACGATGAGCCATGCAATCATACGTATGCGTATAAATAAAGAAAGCCCGCGTCCGGAACCTGCCCGGCCAGGAGAAGCGATATGAAGATACCCGGCATCATCGGCGGCATCGCACCCGAATCCACCATTCAATATTACCGCCTGATGATCGAAGGCTATCGCGCGCGCAAACCCGGCGGCGCTTACCCGAACATCCTCATCAACAGCATCGACATGAAGCGCATGCTGGATCTTATCGGCGCCAACGACCTGCCCGGGGCGGCGGACTTCCTGGCGGGAGAGGTCGGGAAACTGGCGCAGGCCGGGGCGGAGTTCGCCTTGTTCGCCTCCAATACGCCGCACATCGTTTTCGAAGAGGTCCGGCGGCAGGCGGCCATCCCGATGCTCAGCATTGTGGAAGCCGCCGGCCAGGCCGCGCGGGCGCTTGGCGTGAAACGGGCCGGCCTGTTCGGCACGCGCTTCACGATGCAGGCGCGGTTCTATCCGGATGTCTTTGCCCGGCAGGCCATTGATGTGGTAATTCCCAATCTGGAGGAACAGGAATATATTCATGGGAAGTACATGGGCGAACTGGTGGCGGGCGTTTTCCTCCCCGAAACCCGCGAGCGGATTCAGGCGATCGCCGCAAGGATGCGCGATCAGGAGCGGATCGACGGCCTGGTCCTGGGTGGGACGGAGTTGCCGCTGCTCCTGACGGACGACGGCGGATCGGGAATTCCGTTTCTGGATACCACCAAGATCCATGCGGAATCGGCCGTGGTGGAAATGCTCTCGTAGCCAACTGTTCGCATTGCGGTCGGTTGCCGCAACCGAAGGCGGCATATGCCGCGAAAACCTGCCGGAATTTTTTTCCTGCTGATGTTTTTTATCATCCTCGGCTGCCAGTCTACGGCCGCCGCCGGTGGAATCCCCTCGACCGCAGTTCCCCGTGACCGGATCTCATTTCCCGGAATCGGCGCCCATGGAATATTCGATCCCTCCATAACTCTGGATCCGGAAGACGGCCGGTTGTGGATGAGCTACTCGGCGGTGGACGGCTCGGCGAGCTGGCCGGAACAAAACCGCGATGTCGTCTCCATCCGGCTGGCATACTCCTCGGATGAAGGGAGAACCTGGACCGACGGCGGAATGGTGGTCAGCAATTTCCTGGATGTGACTTTGCCGTTGAAACCGCCGAACGACGCCGGCACCTGGGTCAGCGAAGTCTCCACGCTGGTCTACGATCCCGGGGCAATTCCCGGGGAGCGCTGGAAACTGCTGTGGCACCACTATCTGATCGTCAACAACAGCCGGCGGTTCGAGCACGGCTGGGTCGCCTTGAAGACGGCGCCCAACCCCGAGGCGCTGGCCGCCGCGCCCGAAGTAAAGCTCTTCGCCGGATACCTTTACGATCCGGGGAACGACACTGCGGGCGGCGGTTCGCGCGCGCCGGTCGGGGATCCGCCGCGGATCCAACTCGATACCGCGCTGGATCCGGCCCTGAACACCTGCGTGTTTACGGAACCGGGAATGTACGCAACGGAAGATGCATTGTACGCCAGCCTGCTGTGCAAGCATCTCGCCGATTCCGACAGCCGGATCGTCCTCCTCAAATGCGCCAGCCCTTGCGATGCCGAACGGAGCGGGGCCTGGACCTACCTTGGAACGGCCCTCCGTGAATCGGATGCGGCCGAATCCGGATTCGACGAAGGTTTTTCGGCTCCCAGCATGTTTGCTTCCGCCGGAAATATATTCCTCGTGGCGACTCCGGTGAAGACCTCCGGGGCGCCCTGGTCGAATTACTACAGCGGCTGCCGCGTGTTCCGGTTTTCGGATTTCGAAACCGCGCGGCTTGAGCGGGATGGCACCCGGCTTAGGCTGATCGGCGAAGTGAACGGATCTGCGGGAAGCTTCAACGGCGCGTGCGCCTTTCATCCCGCGGCCGGCGCGAGCGGATTGTTATACAGCGAACTGGTGCCGTCGGCAGTGGATAAATTCCGGATCTTTATGAGTCATATTCTTTTCTAATTGACGATCCCATAGGTTCCGAACATGACCAAATTGGATGAATACCGGAAAAAACTGCAGGCCCTCGCGGATTGGGATTCGTATCTACTGAATAATTCCGGGCTGCCCGGGCCGCGCGGAAACCTGGAATTAGCGCAGGTGGTTGCGGACGAAGGCGATCGGAAACTTTTTCAACGCTACATCGCTTATACCGCCGAAATCGCCCCGGTTAATTCCCCTTATGAATTCCTGGCCTTCTGCGGCATTGTCGGCCTGGGGCGCCTGGCGGCCGAAGGTGACCGGTCCCTGCTGGCGACCCTGCGGCGCTCCGCTTCGGATCCGCGCTGGCGGCTTCGCGAGGGAGTCGCGATGGCGCTCCAGCGGCTTGGGGACACGGATATGGACCGGTTGATCGCAGAGATGCGCGAGTGGGCCAAGGGCGAGCCGCTGGAGCAGAGAGCGGCTGCCGCCGCCCTGTGTGAACCCCGGCTGCTGGGCCAGGACAAACACGCCCGGGCCGTTTTGCGGATCCTGGACGGGATTACCACATCCATCGGACGCGCAGCCGATCGGAAAAGCCAGGGTTTTCTGGCCCTGCGGAAAGGAATGGGCTACTGCTGGAGCGTGGCGGCGGCCGCCCTCCCGCCGGAGGGAAAAGCACTGATGGAGAAATGGCTGGCGGAACCGGATAAAGACATTCGATGGATCATGAAGGCGAACCTGACCAAGGCGCGGCTCGCCCGTGTGGATCCCCATTGGGTGGAAAAATGGCGGTCCAGGCTTGAAAAATAGAGCCCGCTCCTCCTCCACGTCCTCCCCCGTTTAGCGTAATTCGCTAAACAGGGGAGGATTAGGAGGGGGCTATCTCCACCCAAGCAAATTCCAAGTACTCAAACTCCAAAGAAATATTGCCGATGCGGCAAGGACCAGCGAGTAGAAAATCCGCTCGGCCGCGTGCCAGTGGTTTTCCCGCCAGACGCGGATGAGGATGTATCCCGCCGCGATCGACAAAACAAGCAGGAGAACGGGCAAAGCAAGAACCACCGTCAGAAGGGAAGTTTCCCCGTAAGCAATCCCGCCGAAGGCGATTACAAATCCAAAAAGGAACAGAAGGCCGGCGGCCGCGATCGCCGGGAATATCCGGCGCCCGATTGACGCGGCGCGGGGTAGGGCATCCGCCTTCTTTATAAAGCGCCGGACGATCCAGCGGACCAGCGAGACAAACAGCACCGCGAGGAACAATCCGGCGGATCCGATCAGGATCAGGTAATGCAGCGTGTAATCCGCGTACCAGGGCATTTTTTCGAAGGCCGTCGTCGGATCATCCTGCGCGAAGGCATGGGTGATGGTTCCGTCCGTGCTTGCGCGGAAGATCAACCGGTTCTGGGGGTCGTCCTCCTGAACAAATTCCAGCGGTTCGACCGGAATGAACCGAATCTCTCCGTACCAGGCGGAGGATAGCAGCAGCGCACCGTCGGCCGTTGCCGTCACGATGATGGGCTCGAACAAAGTGCCGGCCTTTTCCACCGTCGTCTCCGCGAAGCGCCGGGTTTGCCGGTAGCTTCCGGCGAACTTTGCCAGCTCCTCCGCGGACAACTCGAGTTTGCTCACCGGCGGGAGCGCGGCCGGGAAGAAGGAGTCCATAAATTCCTTTAGCAGCAGGGATTGCACGTCGAAGGCGTTCTCGCTGTTGTAGACGACGAAGACGCCGACTTTCTTTTCCGGGATGAGCGCCACCAGGCTATGGAAGAGGCGCGTATCGCCCGCGTGGCCGAGTACGCGCACGCCGTTGCGGCTCATTTCATACAGCCCGTAAGCCCACCCGTTCAGCTGCGGATCGTGGCCGAAGATCCGGGTTAACATCGTCGCGACGGTGCTCTCGCCAAGGATCCTCGCATTGCCATACGCGCCGCCATTAAGCAGCGCGGCCGTGAACCGCCCCATATCGGCGGCAGTGGAGGTCGCGCTTCCGGTCGGGGCGGGAACGATGTATTCGAAATCCAGGCTTTGGTAATCCGCTCCGGTGAACACATACCCCTTGGATAGATCCCCCGCCCGCGCATCCGTAACCGGCTGGTCCAGGCTGGTCCGGTCCATCCCCAGCGGCGAGAAGATATTTTTTTCGGCGTACCGGGCGAAGGGGATCCCGGATATCCGTTCGACGATATACCCGGCGAGCCCCGCGCCGTAGTTGGAGTAGGAGGAAAATATTCCTGGGGCGCGCACGCGCGCGGGGATGTGCCCGGCCAGCCACTCGCCCAGGGGAATCAGATCCCGGGCCGAGGCCGCCTGGTACCCGGTCAGCCGGTCCTCAAATCCGGCAGTGTGCGTCATGATACGGCGCAGCGTAACCGGTTCGGG
>CAZYSF010000265.1:0-17155 GCA_964649635.1 uncultured Anaerolineales bacterium
TCCTGATCATCAGCCCGAATGTAGAGGGCTTTTACCAGGCGGATCCCCACGGTGTGGGCGTTGTGCCGATGATCATGAAGGAGGGGGATACGGAAAAATTCGATGACATCACGGTGGAGGCGGTTCCGGCGTACGATGATCAATTCCACTTGCGAAGCACCGAAGGCGCGGGATTTGTCGTCAGCATCGACGGCGGGCGGATTTATTTCGCCGGCGGCACGCGCGTGTTCCCCGAGATGGCGGAAATCGTGAGCGATGTGACCCTCTACCCATGGTACCGGAATGCCGATATCCTCGCGGCGGCAGATATACTTCAAACCAAGGTGCTTATTCCGGTCCATGCGGGAGAAACCGGGGTCAAAGCCTTCGTGGATGTGTACGCCAAGGAAATCACACGCCTGAAGATCGTGGGGCTCGTCCCCGGGCCGTATTATCCATAATCCGCCGCGACCAGTTTCTGCATCGCGAATGTTTCAGAACAACGGGTGCACAGCAACTTCTCTTATTTTGAAGGCTATGCGCCCGTTATGATTCCAATCTCCGGAAACGGCTAAAAATAGGGAAGGGTGATGTCAGTGCTATATTAGAACAATTGTGCTATAATAATGAGCGTGGATTCCCTCCAGAAGCTGAAAGAGGTTTCGCTCGCGGCGCGCGTCGAAGAACCGGAGGAAGGGAAGTTAACTTCCAGTCCGCTGACGTGCGACAATCTCCCCATTTACAATGCCGTTGTCTCCGGCGGAAGGAACATCCGCCTTCTGAAATCCCTTCTCACCTCCGTTTGTGAAAACAATTGCGCCTACTGCGGCATCCGTTGGGCGAAGGATTCCCGGCGGGTGACCTTCACGCCGGATGAGATGGCGGACCTGTTCCTGAAGCTGCATGGAGTCGGCGCCTGTGAAGGCCTGTTCCTTAGCTCGGGGATTGCCGGCGGGGGAGTGCGCACCCAGGATAAACTCATCGCCGCGGCCGAGATCATCCGCCGCAGGGGGTATCGGGGCTACCTTCATTTAAAAATCATGCCCGGCGCGGAACGCGAACAGGTGGCGCGGGCGATGCGACTCTCGAGCCGGGTATCCATCAACCTGGAAGCGCCGACGGCCGCAAGCCTGGCGGCAATCGCGCCGAAGAAAAACGCGGATGTTTTGTTCGAACCGCTGCGCTGGATCGAAGAGATCCGCAGATCGACGGAACCGCGCGATACCTGGAACGGGCGCTGGCCGTCCTCCAGCACCCAGTTTGTCGTGGGCGCGGCCGGGGAAAGCGACCGCGATCTGCTCGGCATGGCGCAGCGCCTGCGGCGCGAAGCGGGCCTGGCGCGGGTCCATTATTCCACGTTCGATCCGGCGGAAGGAACGCCGCTCGAGGAAGCCCCGCCGGAAAATCCCCTGCGCAGTTTCCGTCTGTACCAGGCGGATTTTCTCATCCGGGATTACGGTTTCGACGCCGAGGAATTGCTGCAGGGGCGCGAGCGACTGCCGCTCCACATCGATCCGAAATTATCGTATGCGAGGATTTTCCTGTTGGAAGAGCCGGTAGAAGTGAACCGGGCGGACCGCCGCGATCTGCTGCGGATCCCCGGAATCGGCCCGCGGACCGTCGGGCGGATACTCGATGCGCGTCGGGGCGGCTCCCGGATCCGTTCCGTGGACGATCTTAAGCGGCTGGGAGTGAATACCCGGCGGGCTTTGGATTTTATGCTCCTCGATGGGCGGAAGATCACATCCCAAATGCGGTTGTTCTGACCCGGGCATTCCCCCTCAACCCAACACTCGTTTCTATGGATTACCCAGTTGCGCCATCAAGCGCTTTAGCTGTGAACGGTACTGCTTGAGCGCCTTGCGCCCCTTTTCGGTGAGCCGGTAAACCGTATGTGGCGATCGGCCGAGGAATTCCTTTCGGATCTCGACGTAGCCAGCCGCGCCGAGTTTTATCGCCTGCGCGGAAAGGTTGCCTTTGTTCAATCCGGTGGCGTTCAGCAGGAAAAGAAAATCGGCGCTTTCGCATCCGGCCAGCGTGGCGACGATCGCCAGCCGGGCGGGTTCGTGAATCCAACGGTCGAGTTCCGCCAGTTGCGTGTAATCTTCGTCAGGCTTCGACATAGGGCAGCCTCAGGATCTCGCGCAGAGTGATAAAGCCGCTCACGACCAGGATTCCGACCCAGATCAGGCAGGGCAGAGAGGGATTTCCATACAGCGGCGAGACATCCATGAAATGCTTCGGGCCGTTCAGGAATACGGCGTTGGTGGTGGCCAACTCCGCCAGGACGCAGAGCACGGTCCCGATGATGGCAATCCAGCGGAAACGGCGGATGTCGAATTTTCTTCCCACCAGATACATCACCCCGGCAAAAGAAGCGATCCCGAATACGCTGAACAGATGCGGGCCGCCTTTCACCTTCCAAAACAGGATGCTCAAGACCACACACCCCAGAACGTAGACGGCGAAGAAAATTAATCCGAAGCCTCTCCCCAGCGGAAGAAAGAAGGTATGCCGGACATCCCCCAGCCGGGGCGCCACAAAACGCCGCTTGACGCGGTCGATCAGCAGCCAGGCGAGGAAGATATACGCCATCCATATGAAGAAGAGCCCAATCGCCCAAAACGTGATTTGTGTACTGAGGGGATTGATATGCTGCTTGGTGATAAACGGCCAGGGCCAGGTCCATGAGGGAAACGCCAGGGTTTGCACCAGCGGATAGAGCCAGAGCGCGGTGATCGCCCAGAAGCCCGCCATCGCAAGCTCCCACAAGCCGTCCGCCCACCAGGCGCGGAGCGCGCGGTGGAAATAATTATCAACCGACGCGGCAGAAATCGGGGAAGAAGTGGTCGCCATAGAGTACCTCCTTTGTATACAGGTTTACGATGTATACTAGTATACAAAAAACCATTCGGGTGTCAAGAGGCATTTCCACAGGTTGTTTCTCGGTCCGCGAACCGGCTCCCCCTTTTCCAGTTTGGAGTGGTGGAAAAAAACTCCCCCTGCGCGGGGGAGTTTTTATTCCTTCCGGCTCCTGTGGGTGAATCCATGTGGTATTCAGGCGTGCGGTCCCGGGATAGAAGGATGTCGGTTCGCGCGAAGCAGCCTGCCATGCCATGCGCCTTGCCTCTCCCCGGCCCGGGGGAGAAGCAAGTTAGTTTTCTCTGCGTGAGAAGAAGGTGGTGAACAGGATTCCCACACCGGCAACGATGATCCACACGGGCCCCCAGATCGCCCAATCAAGGTTGACTATAAAAGTCACTGTCACCATGATCAGCATCATTCCGACCAGTCCGGAGCCCAATGCGCGTCCCGTCCACCTGCCGTTTTCCTGAAATGCCTGCCAGGCGTTGTTCAGTGCAACGATTGCGGGGATCAGGATGAAGAGCGCCCACCAATTATTGATGGGAATGGCAAAATCCCCCAAGTTTTGCATCAGGAAGACGATTCCCAGCAGAATCAACAGCGCGCCGGCGGCGAGTCCGCCGAATCCGCCATAGGATGCGCGGCGTTCCGCCCGGCGCAGGCGCCTGGCTTCCCGCCGATCGATGGGTTCAACCGGAGAATTGGAGTTCAATGTGGAATTGTCCATGGTCGGGCATCGCTCCTTTAGCGGGTGCCTGTCTCCAAACCGGTCCGGTTTGGAATGGCTGCGTCGGCAATGGGTTTTTCCGCCTTGGGCTTCATGCCGAATAACACGCGCAGGATGTTGATCCGGCGGATTAAAAATTCATAGAGAGAAACGATGATCATAAAGGAACTTGCGCTGATCAGTAAAAATTTTACGAAGTCCGGGATGCTCCAGCGCGTTACATAGTACCCGATACCCAAGAGCACCGTCTGGTGCAGAATGTAGAAGGGCAGAACCGCCTCATTGGCACGTCGCAATAACGGTGTTTGAAAATTCAAATTCCGCATCCCGAAACCGAAGATTGCCAGCACCCAAAGCCACGCATTGAGTCCGAACAGACCGTTCACCAGGGTGTATCCGCGCGATCCGTAGGCTGCGCCGCCGTGCTGGTCGTAGACGGACGCGAGGAAAGCGGTGCAGATCAGAGCCAGCGCCAGGGACCCCCAGCGCCATCGTTTCACTGATTCCTGCAAACCCTCGTGAGCCAGGAGAAGGAAACCGTACAGGAAGAAAGGGGCATAGCCGGCAAGGCTCCAGCCGCCCCAGCTGCGCTCGCCGAGAATGGAACTGGGATCGATGCTTGCGGAAATACAAATCACGGGAAGCGCCAGGAGGTAAACCATGCCGGGCAGCGCGAATACTCTCCCGAACCAATCCGTCAGCCGCTTTGCCGGCCCTTTCAAGAGAAGGAACAATGGCAGGAACAGCAGGCTGAAAACAAACAATACCAGCAAGTACCACAGATGCAATCCCATCCAGGCGAAATTGCCGCCCTCTCCATATAGACCCTGGAAATAACGCGGGATGAATTCCACGATGGAGCCGCTGAATTGATAATGGGTCAGGCGTTCCAGGTACACACCAAGGGCTACATGGCTGAAAACACCCACAACAAAAGGCACCAGCAGGCGAAGCACTTTATCCTTGATGAATTTCCCCGGTTTGATCAATGAGAAGTTGAGACTGCCCCCCGAAATAACGAATATCAGGGGCATCATCCAACTGACCAGAAACATGGACCAGGTCTGCACCCAGGCGTATGTGGCGGGATTTTTAACGTGCCAATCCCACTGGTCGAAAAAGCGTCCGGAATGGAAGAGGAAGACGACCAGGATGGCCAGCACACGCAGCCAGTCCAGATCGAACCGCCGTTTCATCACGGGAATTTCGGTCGGCATTTCAAGCCCTTTCTGCATCCGTCTGGTAGTCGTTTCGGGGGTTTCGGAAAAAAACGATCGGCGGGTATCATCCGAACCGGCCGGTGACGTAATCCTCGGTCCGTTTCACCTTGGGTGCGATAAACAGGTTCTTGCCTTCGCCCCATTCCACCAGGTCCCCCTGATAGAAAAAACCCGCCCAGTCCGCCAGCCGCGCGGCTTGCTGAACGCTGTGCGGGACGATGATGATCGTATATTTCTTCTTTATCGATTGCAGGGAATCTTCCACTTTGGCGGTTGAGATCGGATCCAGGCCGGAAGTGGGTTCATCCAGAAGGATGACCTCCGGCTGCTGGGCCAGGACCCGGGCCAGGCACAATCGCTGCTGTTGCCCGCCGGACATGGCGTGGGCCGGCTCGTCCAGCCGGTCCTTCATTTCCTCCCACAACGCGGCCGCCTGCAGACCTTCCTCGATCGCGCGGTCAAGGTTCCGCCGCCGCCGCTCGCCCGCCAGCTCCAACCCATAGGTCATATTCTCGCGCACGCTCATCGGCAGCGGCACCGGCTGGGCGAAAACCATCCCCACCCGCCGGCGGAGGGCGACCAGATCGAGGTCCGGGGTGAGAATATTCTCCCCGTCGAGCAGGACTTTGCCCGAATAGCGCGTCCCCTCCACCATGTCATTCAACCGGTTGAAGGTGCGCAGCAGCGTGCTTTTCCCGCCGCCGGCCGGCCCAAAGAGAACCGTGATGGCGTTGCGCGGGATCTGGAGGGAGATATTGTGGAGCGACTCGGTCCCGTCGGGATAGTGCACCGACAAGCTCTCCACGAGGAACTTCGGATGCGGGGCTTGGCCTACCATTGCCGTTTCCGCCGGTAATAACTGCGGATGATGGTGGCGCTTAGGTTCATCACCAGCACAAAAATCAGGAGCACCAGCGCGGTTCCGTACTGGATCCGGACCGGCATCCCGGGCACCTGGGTGGAGATGACGAATAAATGATAGGGCAGGGCCATTGTCTCGTCGAAGATCGATTGCGGGAGGTGCGGCAGAAAGAAGGAGGCGCCGGTGAACAGGATCGGCGCGGTCTCGCCTGCCGCGCGCTCCAGCCCGAGGATCACGCCCGTCAAAATCCCCGGCAGCGCCTGCGGCAGCACGATCCGCCGGATGGTCTGCCAGCGCGTGCCGCCCATGCTGATGCTTACCACCCGGAACGATTGCGGCACCGCCCGCAGGGCTTCCTCCGCGGTGGAGATGATCACCGGCAGGGTCATGATCGCCAGCGTCAGGCAGGACGCGAGGATCGAGGACCCGAGTTGCAGGAAAAGGACGAACAACGCCAGCCCGAACAGCCCGTAAACCACCGACGGAATTCCCGCCAGATTGACGATCGCGATCCGGATGGTGCGGGTGAAAGTGGAATCGGGCGCGTATTCGGAGAGGTAGATCGCCGCCAGCAGCCCGATCGGCACGGCGACCACAGCGGTGCCGATGGTGAGGTACAGCGTCCCGATGATGGCGGGCCAAATGCCGCCCTCGCGCATCCCGTTGGAGGGCATGGAAGAAAGAAATTCCCACGACAGGGTGGGCAGGCCGTTCCAAAAAATATAAGTGATGATGGCCAGAATGCCCAGGACGGTGACCGACATGATGGCGGTCAGCAGGCTGAAGGCGATCCGCTGGGTGACGGTGCGCGAGAGGCGCATCAGGAAAGCATCCTTTCGGCGCGCTTCTTGGCGCGGAAGAGCATCGAGGACGCGATGATGTTCACCAGGAACGAGATCAGGAACAGGAGGATCGCCACCAGGAACAGCATATGGTAGTGGGTGCTGCCTCCTGGAACCTCGCCCATCTCCGCCGCGATCGTGGCGGTCATCGTGCGGGCGGGAAAGAAAAGCCCGTCCCAGCGGATCTGGGGCGCATTCCCGGTGACCATCATGACCGCCATCGTTTCCCCGATCGCCCGGCCGATCCCGAGCATGACGGCGGTCAGCACGCCGGACCGGGCCGCCGGGAGCGTGACGCGCCAGATCGTCTGCCATTTGGTGGCGCCGAGGGCGAGCGCGCCATCCCGGTAGCTTTTCGGGACCGAGTCGAGGGCGTCCTCGGCCACGGAGACGATCGTCGGCAGCGCCATCGCCGCCAGCAGGATCGAGCCGGTGAATGCGGTCAGACCGGTCGGCAGGTTAAGCGTGGTCCGGATGAGCGGGGCCAGGACGAGGAATCCGAGAAAGCCCAATACCACCGACGGCAACCCGGCGAGGATTTCCACAAACGGCTTGAGCACTTCCCGCATCCAGCGCGGAGCCACCTCGGCGATAAAGACGGCGGTGGCTATCCCGAACGGGATCGAGATGACGGCTGCGCCGATCGTGACGATGAACGAGCCGTAAATCAGCGGCAGTAGACCGAACATGTTCTCGATCGGGTACCAACGCTGACCGAACAGGGAAGCCGGGGAGGTCTCGAACAGAGCCGGCAGCCCCGCCTGCAGGAGGAAAATGAAAATCGCCGCGACAAACAGCACGGCCGAATAGCCGCACAGACGGATCAGGAATTGGATGACGGATTCGAACAACTTCCGGCGTTTGACCATTGTTGTATGAATTCAGACGATCGGCACGAACCCAAGTTTCGCCACGATGGCCTGCCCTTCGGCGCTCAGGATCCAATCCAGGTATTCCTTCACCCAACCCGTCGGTTCCCCGTCGGTGTACATATAGAGGTCGCGTGCAATGGGATAAGTCCCGTCGAGGGCCGTTTCCTTGCTCGGCCCGACGTAAGGACCGGCGGGATCGGCGGCCAAGGTAAGCATCTTCACCGCCGGCGTGATGTAGCCGAGTCCGTCGTATCCGATCGCGTTGCGGTTCTGCCCGACTTCGGATGTGATGCCCTCCGAAGAGGGGAGCAGCAGCGTATCGGCCGAGAAGATCGATTTGTCGTCTTTCCGTCCCAGACGAATAACGGATTCGAGGAAAAACACGTGCGTCCCGGAGTTTGTCTCGCGCGAGACCCGGACGATCGGGCGGTTTTCCCCGCCAACCCCGTCCCAATTGTTGATTTTCCCGGAGAAGATGTCTGATACCTGCTGCAGCGTGAGGTGATCGACCGGGTTATCGGGATGGACGATCACGGCGATGGCATCCCCGGCGACGGTAAATTCCTTCGGATCCACTCCGTTGGCCTGCGCGGTTTCTATTTCCTCCTGCTTCATGGCGCGGGAAGCGTTGGCGATCTGGATGGTTTTGTCCGTCAGGGCCGTGATCCCCGTGCCACTGCCGCCGCCGGAGACGGAAATCGAAACCGACGGTTGAACCCCGGCGTATGCTTCCGCCCACGCCAGCGCCAGATTGACCATGGTGTCGGAGCCGCGGTTGATGATGATTTTATTGGCGGTGGAGGAAGGGGAGTGGGAAAGGGAACAGGCGGAAATCGCGAGGCAGAGGAACACCGGGAACCACCGCAACACCCTTCTCATGCCTCCAATTGTAACAGATGACGACTCGGAAACTCCGGAAAACAGGGTAGAATTGGGGCATGTCCCAGGCCGATTTAAAATTCCGGATCGAGGACTTGGATTTTTTCTACGGCTCGTTCAAAGCCCTCGAGAATATCTCGATGGTGATCGCCGAACGCGAGATCACCGCGCTGATCGGCCCGTCCGGATGCGGGAAAAGCACCTTCCTACGCTGCCTGAACCGCATGAACGACACCATCCCGGGAGTCCGGGTTGAAGGAAAAATCCTTCTCGATGGTGAGGATATCCAGGCTCCCGATCTGGATGTGGCCATCCTTCGCCGCCGGGTGGGGATGGTTTTTCAAAAGCCCAATCCGTTCCCGCAATCGATCTTCGAAAACGTGGCCTTCGGCCCCCAGGTCCTAGGGCTCGACCGGTCCCTCCATCTCCCGGAACGGGTCGAACAATCACTGCGGCGGGCGGCTTTATGGGAGGATGTGAAGGATCACCTCAGGGATTCCGCCCTCGGCCTCTCGCTCGGCCAGCAGCAAAGGCTGTGTATCGCGCGGGTGCTGGCCGTCGAACCGGAAGTCATCCTGATGGACGAGCCGTGTTCGGCGCTGGATCCGATCGCCACCATGCGGATCGAGGAGCTGATGCACGAACTGGTCTCCGAGTTCACCATTGTGATCGTGACCCACAATATGCAGCAGGCGGCGAGGGTATCCAATAAAACAGGCCTGTTTTGGCTTGGGGAACTGGTGGAATTCGACGATACCAAGAAAATCTTCACCCGGCCCGCCAACAAACAGACCGAGGATTATGTCACCGGACGCCTGGGATAACGATCATTGGGAGAGTATTAGCTTGACGGTATAAATTAACCTTTTTTATATATACTATTCATAGGATACAAGCAAAGGTAAGCATATGGCCAACGCGCGGATTTCCTCACTGGATAATGAATTCTATTCCCATCTGCTGCGCGAATCGGATGATTCCCTCCGGCGTCTGGCGCTGGTTGCCAGCCGCTTTGCCGTCGAGAAAACCGACCTGCAATACCCGGCGATTCTCAATGCGCTGAAGGCGATGACGGACGACAAGCCGCTGAGTCCGTCCGAGGTTGCGGAAATGGGCAAGCTGGTTGCGGCGCTGGATGCATTCCACATCGGCACCGACATCCGCGACCGGGATAAACACGGCAAGACCGATACGCTCAGCGCGAAGGCGGCCATGTTCCAGGCGCACGCGGCGAGCGCCGTGTTCATGGCGGCCAATTCGGATGCCCTCTTCGCGGCGATGGAAGCGATCTACGAAGCCTACCTCGCCACCGGCGATTGGGCCGCGCTGAAAGCCATCCTTATTAAAAAATAACCCAATAAGCTTTTAACGCAAAGACGCAAAGACGCGAAGAAAATCTATTTATTTTCCCTTGCGTCTTTGCGCCTCTGCGTCTTCGCGTTAAGGTTTTACGCTCACCGCATCGCGCGGATGAATTCCTTCGCGGTGGCAAAGCGCACCTCGCGCGGTTTGGCGATCGCCCGCAGGACCGCCAGGGCGACCTTGTCCGGAAGTTCCGGCGCGAACTCACGCGGGTCGGGCGGGGGGGTGTCCAGATGGGCGATCACCATCGCGCTCGGGGTATCCGCCGTGAACGGCAGCCTGCCAGTGAGCATCTCGAACAGCATGATGCCCATGGCGTAGATATCCGCCCGGCCGTCGATCTCGGTCTCGGCCCGGATTTGCTCGGGCGACATGTATTCCACGGTGCCGAACATCCCCCCGCGCGTGGACCGTTCCCCGCCTTCCAGGATCTTGGCGATGCCGAAATCGGTCAGGATCGCGCGCTGCAGTTTGGAGGCGTGTTTCGCCGCCGGCCGGTCCGACTTGGCGATTGGCTCGAGCAGGACGTTCGAAGGCTTTACGTCGCGATGCACGATCCCGCGCCCGTGGGCGTAATCCAGCGCCGAAGCCAGGTCGCTCGCCACCCACCATACTTGCGCCAGCGGAAGTTTCTTGAGCTGGTTCATCCGGTGGGCCAGATCCCTCCCCGGGATGTATTCCATCGCCATGTAATAAAGCCCGCCGCAATCGCCGAAATCGTATACCTGGACGATGTTGGGATGCTTCAGAAGCGCCACCGCGCGCGCCTCACGTTCGAACCGCTCGCGGAAATCCCCCTCTTCCGCCAGGCGGGCAGGCAGGATTTTCACCGCCACGGGGCGGTCCAGGCGGATGTGGCGCGCCTTGTAGATCTCCGCCATCCCGCCCTTGCCGATCGGTTCGAGGATTTCATACTGCCCGAGTGTGCATCCGATGATGCTTTTGGTCGGGGAAGCCGCCGCGGCAGGGGCGGATTGCAGCGCCAGGAAATCCGCCCAGGCTTTGGAAGTGTATTCGTACCGGTTCCGAGTCTGGCGGATCAGGCATTTAAATTCCAGCTCGCGGTAGACCGCGTTGCCCGAGGCCGTCGCGGGCGGGCGTTCCGGGTTCTTGGGCAGTTCCCTCAGCACGCGCTTCTGTTCCTCGGTCAGGTTGCGCCACGAATATTCAAAATGCGCCTGCATCTCCTGCGCGGCGCGGCGCTCGATTTCATCGCGGAAGACTGAAAGCGTAAACGCATGAAAACACGCAACCTGCAGGATCAGCGGATGCCCGCCGGAGTATTCCAGGAGAAAATTCTGGATCGGGAGCGGGAAGGGTTTCCCCGCGCGCTCTGAGGGTTTAAAAATAAGATCGCGGGCGTCTTTTTCCGGAAGCGGGCCGAGGAAGATCGGCGCGAAAATGTTGAAGAACGGGCTGGAGAGGATATCCTGCGAGCGGCCGGAGTAGGTCAGCTCGATGAGCGGGCTGGCCGAGGCGGTCAGGAAGACCAGTTGAAAGCGTCCGGCGATCGAGCGCAGCGCGTTGAAGAAATTCACGTCCAGCCGGGAGTTGGCGCTCAGGCGCTCGAACTCGTCGAGGATCATCACCACCTGCATGCCCCGCCGGTTGAGGGCGCGGATCGCGCCTTCGAAGGCCATCCGGGAGGGGGAGAGGCAGGCGGATTCGAGCGCCGGTTCCTCCGGCAGCCCGCGGCTTTCAACCTCGGCGCGGAGTTCGGCGGCGAACTGCTGGAACACCTCGGCCGAGGTCTCATCGCCGAGCACTTCGCAATCCAAATAGCAGATCAGCGTCCCGGCGGCGATTCCCAGTTCCTCCGAGACGCGCGGCCGCATCAGCTGAAAGAGCAGTGAGGTCTTCCCGATCTTGCGCGGCCCGACGATCGAAACGGATTGATTGCCTCTGAGGAAATTGGCGATCTCCCGGAGTTCGTGGTCCCGGCCGAAAAACATCTCCTGCGACCGGACCGGTCCGCGGGAGAGATATGGATTGGGTTGATCCGGCATGGCAGGCACCATAGTTGAGACTACCGCAATTATAAGAGGTTACGAACAGCCCGGGTTGTAAAAAGCGGATGCATTTTCCCGCGATGGCCGGGAAAAGGAAGAAACCGGCCCCTGGAAGGAGCGCCAGGGGCCGGTTTTTATTGCGCGGCCGTCAGGCTTTAACAGTGCGCGTTTTCCACCAATCGCGGAAGACCAGCCAGATCGCTCCCAGCCCGAAGATGATCACGAGGAATCCGACCAGCGTTCCGAAGATCGGCAGCGCATCCACCAACACCATCATCACGATGCCGAGCAGCAGCGGCCAGAAGGCGCTTGCGGCATAATCCTTGCGGAACAGCCGCAGGAACCAGTCGCCGATCAGGAGCGCCACCACCAGCTTGCTGCCGTACTGCGCCAGCGCCAGGAAGACCGCCGTCGCCAGCCCGGTTGCGGAGAAACCGATCGAGAAGACCACGCCCATCAGGCCGAACAGGGTGACCACACCGATCGCCAGGCCGAGCATGACGACCAGGAAGAAGGCCATCGCCAGCCCGATCAATCCCAGGACCAGGACAAGGAAGCCCCATCCCAGCGACGGGAGCGGTTTGGCTCGCAGGGTTCCGGCGGCGCGGGTCAGGACCGACGGGATCAGCCAGACCGCCAGCGCCCCGAGCAGCACGAGCGTCAGGAACTCGCGGATCACATTGAACATATAGCTCATGAACATCCCGCCGAAGTCGAATACGCGGACGGAGAAATCCTTCCCGGCATCCTTCAGATCCTTGAGGGTTTCCGCATCTTCGGACGGTTTGTAGTGATAGATCACCCCGCCTTCGGGAGTCGCCCGGATGCCGGCCGGTTGTTCGACGGCGCTGCTGTATTCGAGCTTGCCCCCGATCACCGCTTCGGAGCCGATGTGCAGGCCGACGGGCACGATTCGGGAGACGTGCGAGAACGGCGAGAAATTCATGTAGGCCATCTCTTCCCGGTTCTCGGTTGGTTCGCCGATCGACAGGATGATGTTGCGGCCGACCTTGCCGGTCAGTTCGAAGGCGCCCAAGTCGGCGCGCACGTCGCGGCCGATCTCCCCCGCCAGGATCGCCTGATAGCCGGCGACGGCGATGTCGCGCGTGACGACCGAGCCGGATTGCACTTCGAGGCTGAAGCCGGCGGCGTACATGTTGCTGCCCACGCGCGCATGCGGTCCGACGGTCAGCATGTTGCCGCCGAAGAACAGGCTGCCTTCCACCGTGCCGTCGATCAGCACTTCCCCGCCCCCCGCGAAGACGTTGCCGTTCACCGTTCCCGTGACGGTGACGGTCGATCCGCCGGCGATGACGTCGCCGTTGACGGTGCCGCTGATCACGACGGTCGAACCCGAGGCGATCAGATTCCCGTTCACCGTCCCGGCCATTTCAACGAATTCTTCCGTGAGGATGAGATCGTCGTTGATGACTTCGCCTGCCCCGACCTTGCCGTCGCCGTCGATTTCCATCGCGCGCACGGTCTGCGCGCCGGTCAGGGCGAGGGTCGAGACCATCGCCAGGGCCAGCAGTATTCGAAACCAAAATTTCCGCGACGTATTGTTCATGGTAGTCTCCTCTCAAGTGATTGCTAAAAGATTTCCGGAATTCCCAACTTCCGGTGAATTACCTTCCTCGAGGATGTGCCGCAGGGTCTTGCTTTTTTCAACCCACATCCCCAAGAGCCCCAGTTTCCATCCGTACGCCTCTCCGAACGGCCGGTCCGGGCGCTGGACCACGGAGAAGATATCGCGCGCGGCGAGCCGCTGGAATGCGCCGATCAGTTCCGGACGCTCCACGGGCGCCCCGCGCCGGGCCAGATCCTCCGCGGCCTGGAGGGGCGTAAGAAACCCGGTGTTTCCCAGGCGGCTCATCGCGAACAACGCCAGTTTTTGGGCCGGGGAGGATTCCATCCACAGGTAGACGAAGTGGGCTTCCCCGGTGGTCAGGATTTCATCCAGCGCGGTGTTGACATCGCCCACCGTCACATAACTGCGCCGCCGGCGGTTGTGCAGGTTGACCAGATTGTGGCAGACCAGCTGCAGGAAGTACGGGTGGCCGGCCGTCACGCGCCAGATTTTTTCGAGCGCCAGATCGTCGAACTGCATCCCGCCTTCGGCCACCGGCTCCTGGATCAGCCGGGTTGCCTCCGCGCGGCTTAGGAAGCCGATATGCCGGTAGAGGCTGATGTTGAACAGCACATTCCAGTAATCGGAGGCCAGTTCCTCCAGCCGGTGGGTGCCGCAGAATACAACGCTCAGGTTATCCGAATGCTGGATCAGGTGACGCAGGAACGGGAATACCGCCGCGTCGAGTGTTCCGCGCCGCACCGAGGATTCGAGTTCCTCGAATTCATCCAAGAGGAGCAGCAGGGGACGGGAACCGAGCCGGCGGCGAACCTCAGGCAGAAAGCCGCGCTCGAAATGGGAGGTCGGGTTCCCGGCGAAGTCCTCCAGGACCGGGGCGGCGATCGGCAGCCCGCGATCTTCCATGACGAATGCTATTTCCGAGGCGATCGAATGCAGGAAGGCCGGCATCCCCGGGTCCAGCCCGAGCGCCTGTCCGTCCAGATACACCGGCAGGAATTCCGTTCCCAGGCGCAACGGCAGCTGCTTGAGCAGGGAGGATTTTCCCGTGCGCCGCTGACCGATCAGCACCAGGTTGTTGCGGTGCGCCGCCGTAAGGTGGTCAAGCAGGAAGGTCATCACGTCTTCGCGGCCGAAAAAGAGGGGCGATCCCGCCCGCAGCGGCGTGCCGACGACATACGGGTTGGGGATGTTGCGGAATTCGGCCGAGGTATCCAGGAGCTGGACGGCGTCCGCGAAACTTTCGACCTGATCCGGCCCGCGCGGATCGGTGTAGCGGATTTCGAACAGCGCGCGGAAGCGGCGCACACCCGACGGGCGGACCCGCAGCCCGACCTGCGCTTCCTCCCCGGGCCCGAGATGCTCAAGCGCCGCCGTCTCGTCCACGAGCGTGTATTCGGAGGAAGGCAGCAGCCGCACTTCCAGGCGGACCGCCGCGCCGCGGCCGGAGTTGCGCAACGCCAGCGCGATCGTGACGACGTCCTCCTGCCAGGTATGGCGGGTCAGCAATTCGCACACGATCTGTGACCGGGATTGCAGTTCGCCCATCGCGCCGGTCACCACGGCCATCCAATGCTCGGCGATCCGGCGCACAACCGGGCGGTCGGCGGCGCCGAGCGCGGTATGCGCGGAATGGTGCAGCCTCCCCAGGCGTTCGATCGCGCCCGCGAGGTAGGCGAGCTTGTCCGGAACGGTGTCGACTTGCTCGAAGGCCTGCAGCGAGACCGCCGCGGCATGCAACTCCGCCAGCATCGCGTTCAAGCCGGAAAGAAAATCCTCGCCGCCTTCCGACGCTTCGGGACCCCAATGCCAGCCGGCGATCTCCGATACCGACCGGGTGGCGATCGCGTCGGTGCAGGCGGAATAAGCGGCCAGCGCCTCGGCCGTCCCGCGCGGGGCCTTCCCGGAATCGGTGACCTCCTGGAGCTGGGTTGTGATCGTCCGCAAAGCGACGGGGAGCATTTCCGGCGATGTGTGACTCTCCAGCAGGTACCCGTACCCTTCCGCGAGCCGCGCCAGGCTGCCGGCTTTGACGTTCTCCAAGGCGTTCGGAAGGTTGGCCGCCAGCGCCGCGGAATCCGGATTGTCGCGGGCCTCCTGCGTCAGGCGGTGGAATTCCAGGAGCGCCTGTTCCGGGTGAAGGAGGATCCGGTCGGCCGTGGCTTCCGCGCGCCCAAGCGGCGAGTTCCAATGCTCGGCCAGCTGGCGTTCGACTTCCGCCCGCCGGTTCTTTTCGGTTTGTTGCTCCTCGATCAGCTGCGCCACGCGGATCGAGGTGCCCGCCTGGTCCGCGAGTCCGAGCAGGAGCGATTGGTCTTCCCGTGAAAAATCCTCGCCCGAAAGCCGCGGGCCGAGCGCGAGGATGCCGATCAGATCGTTGGCCCCCATCCGCGGGGCGATCAGCGGCACGAGCAGCGGGAACGGAACGGCGGTGTGTTTGGCCGCGATCGCGCCGCTCTCCAGCCGCTGGAACACGTCCGCCCGCGAGGGAAGTTCGGCGGTGAGTTCATCCGGGAAACGGAGTGAATAAGACAGCGTTAACTTGCCGCCGGGCTCGCGGAGAAAGACCGCGCCGTAGCGGATATGAAGCAAATCCAGAACCCGCAGGACAAGGGTCCGCTGCAGTTCGGAGAGATCCAGCACGGTGCGCAATTCGCGTCCGAAGTCGGTGAAGACCCGCCGGAAGTCCACCTTCTCGCGGTAGAAGCGCCGGTCGATGAAATCCTGAAGCCGGTCGCGCAGCGGGCGGAACAGCGCGGCGATCGCAAGCGTGGATCCGACGATGACCAGATCCGAACCCTGGCCGGTGACGGCGCGGACGATCGCCTGTCCGAGGAAGATGCCGACCAGGTACAGCCCGCCGAGCAGGCCGGTCAGGATCGTGTACACGAAAGTGCGGTTGATCAACTCGTCCACATCCCATAACCGGTAGCGCAGGACGGCGAGCATCAGGAACACCGGCACCAGCACCAGGGCGATCGAATACAGGGTCTGCCCGGCGGCCTGGAAGACCAACCGGGCGGCGCCGGATTCGCGCAGCGCGGGGAAAAACGCCGGCAGGAGGTAGTAGAACAGCGAGGAGATGACCGCGATCGTCAGGCTCAGCACCACCAGTTTGGTCTGCTGTTTTTCCTGCCGGTCGGAGGCGTGCGCGTATCGGTAGATTTGCGAGGCCGCTCCGGCGCCAAAACCGCCGAGCAGCATAGACACCAGGCCGGTGGTACGGAGCGCATTTACAATCTGTCCGGTGAAATCGGCGGAGATGTCGGTTCCAAAAAGCCAGGCGATAAACCGAAACGCGGTTTGAAAGGGCGCCAGGCTGTCGGCGGCGCCGATGGCGCCGGTAATTTCAGGGAGAACGAGCAGCGCGGTCAGCCAGATACCGAGCCCGAACGCCAGTTGGCGGGTCCAGGGCGGCACGAAGCGTCCGTTGGGAAACAGGAAGATCGTCAGCGCGGCGGTGGCAATACCGAAGATCTGGATCGGCCGCACGATCCACTGCAGTCCGGCGCCGGTGATGAAGGGGAAGACGGTTGCGCCGAACGTGATGAGCGAGAACGAAACCAGAAGCGCGATCCCATCGTCGCGTTTCGACCGGAAGATCACCATCGAGGCGGCGGCAAAGGCGAGCGCGACGATCAACTCCATGACGCCCAGATACGCGCCGTATGCGGCGGGGGAAATTCCAGCCCCGGCCAACGCGATCCGTTCCACTTCGGGCAGATCCGGGTTGATCCAGCTGGATTGGGTTGTCAGTGAGTAAACCACCATCCCCGCCAGGGTCAGCGCGAGCAGGATCCAGACAACGCGGGCCAGCAGCAGGCGGCTTCTCCCCTTCCGAAAGGCCGGAATAAGAAAATCGAACTTCTGGCGGATGGATGGGATGTTCATACGGGTTCCAGCATATCCGGTGAAAGGCGCTTGCGGTAGGTTGATGAGGGGGGTGTTGTGTG
>CAZYSF010000266.1:0-4918 GCA_964649635.1 uncultured Anaerolineales bacterium
ATCCGGACAATGCGCGTTATGCGGCGGCCGGCGCGTTGGCCGACCTCACCGAGAAAGTGGAAGCCTGGGGGCAGGGCAGCCAATTCCTTCCCGGCCCCTATAACTCCACCCTGTACGGGGGCAAGAACTTCGGCATTCCGCTGGGCAGCAACACCGTCGTGTTGTGGATCAATACCGACCTGGCCACCGCGGCCGGCCTGGACATCAACAAACCCCCCACGACCTGGGACGAGTATGAAACGTGGGCGGCTGCGATGACCGACAAGGCCAACGGCGTCTACGGCACCGCGATGCTGGCCAAGAAGGATGAAACCGGCACCTTCCTGTTCCTGCCGTGGATTCTCCAGAACGGCGGCAGTATCGACAACCTGGCCTCTCCGGAAGCCATCGGCGCGCTCGCGTTTTGGAAGAACCTGATCGACAAGGGCTACGCTCCAAAAACCGCGATCACCGACGGTTTTGCCGAGATCTATCAGCAGTTCACCACCGGCAAGGCGGCCATGATGATCAGCGGCACCTGGAACGTCAACTCCGTCCCGAAGGATGCCCCGGACCTCAAATGGAAGGTCGCCCTGCTGCCCTACACCAAGCAGGCGGCTTCCTCGCTCGGCGGTGAGAACTGGGCCATGTTCGCCGCCAGCAAGCAGCAGGACGGCGCCTGGGAATTCCTTAAATTCGTCACCGATCCCGCCTATGGCACCAAACTCACCGACTGCATGGGCTACATTCCCAGCCGCAAGGACGTGCTCGCCGAGGTGGCTGAGAAGAACAAGGATGATGCCACGATGCAGGTCTTCCTCAAGCAGATGGAATCCGCCGCAGCCCGCGGCCCGCTGGCCAACTGGTCCGAGGTTTCAGCCGTGATCCAGGAAGCCATGCAGGAAGCGCTGAGCGGTCAGAAGACGCCCGAACAGGCGATGCAGGACGCAGCCGCGAAATTGGAAACGCTCCTCTGATAATATTGAGGGGTCCGTAAAAGGAGGAGCCGTCCCGGAAGCGCAATCGGTGTTGGCACACCTCTGACCGCACTTCAAAGAACGGCTTAATCGCGCATTATACCTCCTCCAATATCCGCGCAGGAGGACAAGGGGTGGCTGGATAAACATCCTCCACCCCTTGTCCGGCCCTGCTTCCGTCTTGCCCGGCCCGGGAGGAAATGGCCATGGTTGAATTCACGAGGAACCGCCATTCGCTTCTTTGTCAATCCGATAATGAGGCCCTGCAGATAGAGGCCTGGGGCCGCGACGGGGTGCGCCTCCGCGCCACAAAGCTCACCGGCATCCGGCAGGATTGGATCAGCGCCCTGGATAATCCCGGCGGATACCCGGCGGTGATCGAAATTCACGAAACCGGCGCCAGCCTCCGCAACGGATTAATCACCGTTAAAATCGGCTCGCGGGGGGAATTAACATTTGAGAATGCCAAAAGCGGGAAAACACTGCTTCGCGAAAAACCGATCCACGCCTTATCCATCCCCGCGAGGGTTTATCGGGATCTGTCGGGCGGTTTGTTCCACATCGAGGCCTGTTTCGAAGCCCATGAAGACGAACGCCTCTTCGGTCTGGGGCAGCATCCGCACGGCCGACTGGACCAGAAGGGATGCGTCATCGACCTTATCCAGCGCAACACGGAAGTTGCCATTCCTTTTCTGCTTTCCAGCCGGGGATACGGCTTCCTATGGAACAATCCCGCCGTCGGACGTGTCGAACTCGGCGCCAATGCAACCCGCTGGGTGGCCGAAGCCGCCCCCCAGATGGACTACTGGGTCACCGCCGGCGACGACCCCAGGCAGATCCTCTCCAACTACGCGGATGTGACCGGCCATGCCCCGGTTCTCCCCGCATGGGCGTCCGGTTTCTGGCAGAGTAAATTGCGCTATGGGAGCCAGGCGGAATTGGAAGCGGTAGCCGAAGAATATTCCCGGCGCAAGCTGCCCTTATCGGTGATCGTCATCGATTTTTTCCATTGGACCCGCCAGGGCGACTGGCAATTCGACCCGAAAAGCTGGCCGGATCCGGGGCGCATGGTTCTAACCTTGGAAAAATTGGGCGTCAAAGTGATGGTATCGGTGTGGCCGACCGTCAACCGCCAGAGCCCCAACTGGCAGGAAATGTGGGGCAAAGGATTCATCGCCCGCAACAAAACAGGGACGCCGGCGCATTTTTATTTTGTGGACATTGGAGACGAGGATGGGACCTACATCCATTATTACGACTCCACTCATCCGGAAGCCCGAAAATACATCTGGGAAAAGGTCAAGCAGGGATACGTTCAATATGGAATAAAAATTTTCTGGCTGGACGCGTGCGAGCCGGAAATGATTCCGATGACGCCGGAAAACCTGCATTTCTACGCCGGGGACGGCAACGCGGTCGCCAATATCTATCCCCGCGACCACGTCCGGGGTTTTTATGAAGGGATGAAAGCCCAGGGCGAGGAGGATTTTCTTTTCCTATGCCGTTCCGCCTGGGCTGGCAGCCAGCGCTTCGGCGCCGCCGTTTGGTCCGGGGATATTAATTCCACCTTCGCGGAACTGCGCGCCCAGGTGAGAGCCGGTTTGAACATGGCGCTGAGCGGCATTCCGTGGTGGACGACGGACATCGGCGGTTTCCGCGGCGGCGATCCCGCCGAGCCGGAGTTCCGCGAGCTGGTCGTGCGCTGGTTCCAATACGGCGCATTCTGCCCGCTGTTCCGGCTGCACGGGCACCGCCTGCCCAACACAAACGACTTCAACGGCGCGGATAACGAAGTCTGGTCGTTTGGCGCCGAAGCCTACGCCATCCTCCGGGAGTACCTGCTCCTGCGGGAACGGCTGCGTCCTTATATCATGGAGCAAATGCGCCTTACCCACGAAAGCGGGATTCCTCCCATGCGGCCCTTGTTCGTGGATTACCCATCCGATCCGGCCTGCTGGGCCGTTGAGGATGAGTACATGTTCGGGCCCGATCTGCTCGTGGCGCCGGTTCTGGAAGCGGGCGCCCGCCGCAGAAAGGTCTACTTGCCCGCCGGCAGTTCATGGAGAAACGCGTGGACCGATCAACCGGTAATCAGCGGGCAATGGATTGACGTGGAGGCTCCGCTGGAAATAATTCCGTTGTTCCTGCGCGGAGATGCCATGCTTCCGATCAAAGCGGGATAAACCTGCCGGGCGGGCGCGCCGGCGCCAAAATCAACCTAAGGAGCGCTCCGCCATTTCCCCTCGTGCTGCCCGGGGCAGGCTGCCGTCCGGCAGTCTTCCCGGCCCGGCGGATGAAAAGGTTGATTAAGGAACAGGAAAAGAATTAACCCGCCTTCAGGAAGCGCCGGCTTTGGAAACCTTGGCGCTCCCCTTTATATATCCTCCAACCCTGCTCCACGCGCGCGAGAGGAGCCAACCCAGCCACTCCCGCCACGACATCATTTTCAAGCGCCGCAGATAGGGCAGGAAACCGAGCCCGGCGCGAATCCCGGCCGATTGCCCCGCCCGTTCCCGATTGAGAAAATATAAATTCCAATAAACCGGCAATTCACCCCATAGAGCCGATTGCGGCGCGACCGCGCTTAAGTAAAAGCGATATTCCCGGGGAGAGACGAAGATGCCGTCCAACTCCCGCATGACCGTATCCGGGATATCCGCTCCGAAAGATTCCCGCAAGTAGGCGAACGCCTCGCGGACCATCATGGTCAGACGGCATTTTTCCGCCAATCCGACGATCCGATCCCAGTCGATTCCCGGTTGAGCCCTTCTCAGGATGTGGATCGAATCCGCCACCCAGCGCAGAGGCGGTGTGGGGCTCCATCGTGCGCCGTGGACGCAGGTATGCAGGAGATGGTCCGTCGGGCAGAGGGTGCGCGTGGAGGCGCTTTCCAAACGGAACGGGACGGAAACCGCCCAATACCCGGCTTCGGCATCCACGTGGAGGCTTCCCGGGAATACGCGCCAATGCAGATCGAGCTGGCGCCCCTGCCTGTTTTCGAACGCCCAGGCGTGATGACAATCCAGGTTCGAATCGGTGAGTGCAGACAACGGCCGCAGCATGGGCTTCCACCCCGCCCGGGTCAGCGCGTCGATGGCCCGCCGGCGGCCGGCGATCGGGATGGCCACATCCACGTCGTGCATTTTCCGCAGACCGATGTCCTGATAATACAAGGGAGCCAGTGCCGCGCCCTTAAGAACCAGGGTTTCTATCCGATCGGCTTCGAACAGCCGCAAGACTTCGGCCGTTTCGTGCAGCAGCGTCATGTTCTGATACCAGACCTTGCGGTAAATGCCTTTAAACCGCCCCATGGCCGGATCATCCACACCGAGTTCCTTAAGATGGTGATAAAGCAAAGGGAGCAGGGCGAAGGATCCGGTATCAATGTCCTTTTCCCACGAAACCTGCCGGCTCCATTGCCGCCAGGCTGCCAGGCCCAAATCGCCCGGCAGCAACGCGGCTTGAAGGAAAAGTTCCTGCGCGAAGCTTGGAAACGCGCCGTTTCGCCCCGGCAACGGTTTTATCATGGCGGTGTGGACGGATCGTTTTTTGAAGCCTGGAAGCCGTTCGCCGCGAGGGTTCCGTTATGCAGCCGATAGAGCCGGTCGGCTTGTTGCGCCAGGGTTTCTTCGTGGCTTATGACGATTGTCGTCGGGGCGTTTTCGTCATGCATTAAACTCTCGATCAGTTGCTGCGCGGCGGCGGCATCCAGGTGATTGGTGGGTTCGTCAAGAATCAACAGCGCCGGTCGCCGGACCAGCGCCCGCGTCAGCGCTATCCGCTGCCGCTGGCCGCCGGAAAGCCGGACTCCCCGTTCCCCGATAAGCGTATCGTATCCCTGCGGCAATTGGGAGATAAAATCATGAGCCAACGCCTTCCGGGCGGCTGCCAGGATATCGTCCCGGGACGCATCGGGGCTGCCGTAGACGATATTTTCCCAAACCGTCCCGTCCAGAAGAACG
>CAZYSF010000267.1:0-2082 GCA_964649635.1 uncultured Anaerolineales bacterium
GGGTCGAGGCCCGGCGGAAGGTAGATGGATGGGTCGGCAAAGGGATCGGCCGGATCGGGCGTGGGCGGCTCCCAGGTGATGTTTTCATAATCGGTTCCCCGGACCGTGAGCGGGTCGGGCGTCGCCTCCGGCGTGGTGATCGTCACCGTCTGCCCCGCGCTCGTCTCCGCGGCGGTCTGCACCCGCAGTCGGTAGGTGAGCTTGAACGCTTCGGGCACGCCGACGTGTTCGTACGAGGTCTCGTCCGCGGATAATTCGGCCACCGGGAGGAATTCACCCGGATCCATTTGGAGGTCCAGGAGGTATTTTTCGGCGCCGGCGGCGGCAGGCCAGCTCAATAAGACACTGTTGGCCGAGGTCGCCTCTGCGCCGAAGATCGTGGCAGCGGGCGTGTTATTGCCGCCGGGAGGGTTTCCCTGGTCGGCCGCCGGCGTGGAAATGCCGCACGCAGCCGTCAGGAGGATGGCTATCGAAACAACGAAGAGATTCTTCCTTTTCATTCCCGCCTCCTAAAAGCGATTTCACGTAATCTATGGAAAAAACGGTTTTTATGAATTTGCCCCTGCCGCTCAGGAAACATGGACCGTCATATTTCCGGCCGTTCTTCCGCCGGCGGTAACCCTGCCCCGGGCGGGGAAACCTCCGCCAGCCAGGGTTGCGCGCTCAAGCCATCGGGAGCCCCGCCGCCGGATTCCGGCTTGCGCCTGCTTGGCCGATTGAGCCGCCAGTACCAGGATCGCCCCCGCTCCGACCAAGCCGCCGATCAGCGCGCCGATAAGTATTTTCTTCATATGTTGATACGTGACAGGGTTTTCATCACCGAATTGGACAATGCTGTCCATTTCAACCTCCCAAGGCATGGGCGGGATAGTTAAGTTTCCGGGCTTAAAAAAGCTCGTGATGTGAATATATCGCAACGCTAAGCGGCTTTTCGTTGGAATAACTGGGCCTTTATTCGCTTCCCCCCAAGTTGTTATTGGCTTCCGGATGGTGTGATCCGCCCGTCCCGGCTCTCGGTCTTGCCGAGGCATCTACGGTGGTCGAGTAGCGATTTTTGCGTATTGAGACCACCGGTAATTTTGGTGCGGTCTCGATACGCCCGCAAAGCGCGCGGGCTACTCGACCGACTTAGTAAACCGCCTGATAAAAGAAACCTCTGAAAATGGGTGTCATGCTGAGCGTTTCTAGACTCTTCGCTGCCCCCACTCGCGAATTCTTCGCATCGGAACACCACCAATGCTCATCGCTCCCTCGCTGCACAATCATCCCTGCTCATAGAACAGAACCGAGCAGGGATGCTCCCCCCGCTCGCGAATGCTTCGCATCGGAAGATCACCGATGCTCATCGCTCGGGGGGCGGGCGCAAGGGCAGGCGGGGGGCGGGCTGCTCAGGGTGACAATTTCAGAGGTTTCAAATAGAAATCCCCGGTATTCTCGGCTCTTTTCGGTGTTTCGGTGTACTCCGAATTGAAATCCGGCCGAGTAGTTAAAAAAAAACAGACCCTGCGGCTCCACTGCCGCGAGGGTCCGTGAGGGCTGGCGTTCAGCCTCAGGGTGACATGGCTGTCACAATGCGTTCGGCCTCAAGAAGGCAAGACCGGCCTCAGACACTCAGAACCGGAGTCCAAGCCAGTACGGAACGACCAGCGTCGCCAGGATTCCCCATACGGAACCCAGCACGGCGCCGCCGATGACGTCGCGCGGATAATGCGCGCCGACGTACATCCGGGTAAAGCCGACCAGCACCGCGAGCGCATACAACGCCGCGATGCCCCCCGCCCCGGGTGAAAACCGGTAGCTCAGCAATGTCGCCAGGAAAAATATCTGTGCCGTGTGGCCGCTGGGAAAGGACCGGCCCGGCTCCCGCCATCCGATGACCCG
Organism: uncultured Anaerolineales bacterium; assembly: GCA_964649635.1. GTDB lineage: Bacteria > Chloroflexota > Anaerolineae > Anaerolineales > RBG-16-64-43 > JAFGKK01. The sequence continues at coordinate 1,882 of CAZYSF010000267.1, forward strand.
CGTATCCGCCAGATCCAGGAATGGGCGGGCGCGGTCCGTCAGCGCCTTGATGGTTTCCACCACCAGCCACAGGGTGAGCGTACCGAGGATGATTTCGAAAGCCAGGCCGCGGTTGTTCCCAAGAAAAAGCAGAAGTGCGGCGATCAATGCCGTGAGCATGTTCCCAAGCTGGGTTGCCACTCCCATGAAGCGATCCAGCCA
>CAZYSF010000268.1:0-5482 GCA_964649635.1 uncultured Anaerolineales bacterium
CCCCGGTTATATACCGCAACTGCGGGGTCCGCCGGGGTAATCCGGACGCTGTTTCAAGCTGAACGCCGGACCGCTACCTTCCCTAACTTTTCCTAACGGTTGCCAGCCGGTGTTTTGGATATAGTGGAACAGAAATGACCCGAAGCGGCGGGATTCCCGGCTTTGGCCGACAAATGGGAAAACCCGGCCGATCACCGCCGGTCATTTCATCAAAAGCGATTTCAGCAGGAAAACCTGTTCCACACAAAAGGAGACCATGATGAGAGTGACAGTTGCCACCACACTTGGCGAGATCATGCAAAATCCGAAAACCGCAGCGGTCTTCGACAAATTCAAACCCGGCTCCTCGACCAATCCGATGACCAAGATGGGCTACCACTACACTTTGGAAAAACTGTCCACGATGAAGGCGGCGGGGCTTCCGGCGGATAAGTTTAAAGCGCTCATGGCGGAGTTCGAGGCGCTGGGAGAAGTGTAAACCCGCTCAGACGCGGCGATTCCAGAACGAAATCTGACGGAAAAAGAACATTCGACCAACTCGGCATCGCCTGGATCAGGCCCATCCGGAAGGATGTGGATCGGGCGCGTCGGAAAAAAAGATCGATTCGGGTTTTGGATCGCGCGCAAGGTCTGACCCCCCTCAGCCCACGCTGAATTCCCGCGTAAGGCGGAGAACACGATCCATCCCGTTCTCGAAAAAGGAGACTTCCATGAAAGTGACAGCCGCGACCACGGTTGGCGAGATCATGCAAAATCCGAAAACCGCTGTGGTTTTTGAAAAATACAAACCCGGCTCCGCAGCAAATCAAATGATCAAATTGAGCTCCCATCTCACGCTGGAAAAATTTTGCGCGTACAAGCATGCAAATATTACGCCGGATGGCTACAAAGCGCTCCTCGCGGAGCTGGAGGCGCTGGGGGACGTGTAACCCGGGCGGACACTGCCCATCGAGGATCCAATCTCACCTGGACCAAAACCGGAGGTTCGTGAAACGAAACGATTGCAGAGAAATCATCGCCGGGAAAATGTTGAAGGTGATTAAAAGCCGAATCATTTCGGAGGATTATTTTTTATGAAATCGGTATGTGTCATTACAGGCGGCAGCAGCGGGATGGGGTTTGCGGCTGCGAAATTGTTGGGTGAAAATCAAAATGTGATGATTGCCGGGAGAGATACTGCCAAACTAAAAAAAGCCGTAAGTGAATTGGAAAGATCCGGTATAAAAGCCGAAGGGTTCGCCATTAATGTGGGCGACCGCAAAACGGTGGATGCCCTCGCGGAACGCGCCATACAACTTGGAAGGATAACCTCTGTTATCCATTGTGCCGGCATGTCCCCGCACATGGGTGAAGCCCGGGAAATCATGGAAACAAACGCGCTTGGAACCATAAACATGAATGAGGCGTTTTTCCGGGTCATGGAATCCGGTTCCTGCATCATTGACGTTTCCTCCACGGCAGCGCACCTCGCGCCGAAAATTTTTTTGCCCACCAACTTGTATAAATACAGCAGAATTGACAAGGATCTGTTTATGAAAAAGATGATGGCGAGGGTCAATCTCTTTCCAAAGAATGTGCGTCCGGGCGTGGCGTATACAATTTCCAAAAATTTTGTCAATTGGTATGCAAAAACCGATACCGCGAAATTCGCAGAAAAAGGAATACGAATTCTCTCGGTGAGCCCCGGAAATTTTGATACGCCGATGGGGCAGCTGGAACATAAAGAAGCGGATAAGTTCCAGAGGTATTGCGCTTTAAAACGGCTTGGGCACGCGGAGGAGATAGCCCACCTGTTCGCGTTCCTTGTCAGCGATAAACTCGGCTTCCTGACAGGAGCTGATATCATCTGCGATGGAGGACTGGTGGCGTCGGGTTTGGATCCGGTAAAAGTGGCTTTTGGAAACTGAATATAAATCAATCATCGGAAGCCACTGCTCAGCCTGTCATGCTGAGGAGCGGTTTTTTCCCCACTGCATCTCGCCCATCAACTGACTTCCCTCTTCGCGGGTTGGATCACGCATGAAGACGGCCATCCGCGCAAGCCCGACCCTTCCGCGTACCAGGCCGCCATGCAGACCCATGGCCTGCGGCCGGATGAAACACTGGCCGTCGGGGACCGGGAGATCGACATCCTGGCCGGCGTTGCCGCCGGCATCCGCACCTGCCTTTTCCGCGGCGAGGATGCCCGGACGGAGGCCGATCTGTTTATCCATGAATTCGACGAGTTACTGTGTTACCTGCAGAAATGAATCCACGAAGAGCACGAAGGACACGAAGGGAAAACCTTAGAACTCATCGTGCTCTCCGTGCTCCCCGGCCTAACCCAACCGGGGCGGGCTTCGTGGATCACATCGCCGGATAAATCGCAGAATCCCCTGCCCGCCCTCGCGGAGCATCCCTGCTTGGGTTTGTTTCAAGAGCAGTGATGATTGCGAAGCGATGGGAGCGATGAGCATCGGCGAACTTCCGATGCGAAGCCTTCGCGAGCGGGGGCAGTGAGGGACAAGGGGAGGAGGGAGGGGATGGACCAACTTCCTCACACACCCGCATCCCCCGTATAATTGCTCCCCATGGATAATCCGATGGTCAAGAACATCCTTTGGGACGTGGACGGCACGTTGTTCGATACGTATCCCGCGATCACGGGCGCGATTCAGGCGGCCTTGCGCGCGCAGGGAAAGGACCCCGGCAAGGAGAAAATACTGGCGCTGGCGAAACAATCCCTCAACCATTGTCTCGCCACCCTGGCCGAGGAATTCCAATTAAAGGAAGAGGATCTGGGCCTTGCGTTCGACCGCAGTTACGAGAATGTGACGTATGCCGGCCAGCCGCCGTTCCCCGGCGGCCGGGCTGTGTGCGAATACATCCTTTCGGCCGGCGGGAAGAACGTTATCGTCACACACCGGGGACTCCAGGGCACAATCGGCCTGCTGGAAACGCATAATATGATATCCCTCTTCGCCGGCTGGGTCACGCACGCGGACGGCCATCCCCGCAAGCCCGACCCCTCGGCGTACCGGGCCGCCATGCGAGCCCACGCTCTTCGGCCGGATGAAACGATGGCCGTCGGAGACCGGGAGATCGACATCCTGGCGGGGATTGCGGCCGGGATCCGCACCTGCCTTTTCCGCGGAGAGGACACCCGGACGGAGGCTGATCTGTCGATCCGTGAATTCGACGAATTGCTTAATTACTTGAAGAATTGAATCCACGAAGAGCACGAAGGACACGAAGGGGAAAACCTTGGAACTCTTCATGCTCTTGTCCGGTCCCCGTTTGACAATGCACGGGAAATATATACAATTAGTTCTATGATACATTTGATACATGTTCAAGGAGGATATATGAAAATCTACAAGGATTGGGCAAAGCGGGAGTTTACGCTCAACCAGCGGCTGATCGCCTTCATCCCGGAGGGCATCTTTTTCCTTCTGATCCTTCCGGTTGCGCTTTTCTGGCTCTCCGGCGCGATCGACCGGGGATTATCGCTACCGCGCTTTGCGGGAGGCGTGTGGAATATCGTGGCGGGAGTCCTGCTCATGGCCGGCGGCCTCCTTCTGGCGATGTGGGCGATCGAAACGCAGGTGACCGCCGGACGGGGCACGCCGGTTCCGCTGATGCCGACGCAAAAAGTCGTCGCCCAGGGGCCGTTTGCCTACAGCCGGAATCCGATGACGCTCGGAACCATGCTTGCGTATTGGGGAGTTGGATTCATCATCGGATCGTTGTCCGCACTGGTGCTGGTCCTGATCGCCGGTGCCACGCTGCTGCTCTACTGCAAATTCATCGAGGAAAAGGAACTCGCGGCGCGGTTCGGGGCGGAATATCTGGAGTACAAGCGGGCCACTCCCTTTCTGCTCCCGCGCCCGACGCGCCGGAAATAATTTATCCCGGCCCACATCGCTGGAATTTTCGCTGGGAGGAACCATCATGAAAAAATACGCCTTGTGCATCGGGATCAACGACTACCCCGGCACCGAAAGCGACCTGGCCGGCTGCGTGAACGACGCCGACGACTGGAGCGCGGAACTGGCCCGGCGCGGATTTTCCGTCGAGCGGCTGATCGACCGGCGGGCGACCGGCAAAGCCATGCGCGCCGCCATCCGGAAAATCACGGCCGGGGCGGAAAATGGCGACCTGATCGTTGTCCAGTATTCCGGGCACGGCTCCTTCGTGCCCGACGAGGACGGCGACGAAGCGGACGGCACGGACGAATGCCTGTGCCCGTACGACGTGGGGTCGCGCGGCCCGATCACTGACGACGAACTGTTCGAGCTCTACTCTGCCCGGAAAAAGGGGGTGAAGCTGGTGATGATCTCCGATTCCTGCAACTCCGGAACGGTCACGCGGTTCGCGCCAATCACCACCCCGCCGGCCGCGCCGGGAGCAAAGGCCCGCCACACATCCGTCCGGTTCCTGCCGCCGGCCGCGTTCCTTTCCAAACGCGAAACGGCGCGGTTCGGGATCCGCCGGGCCGCGCGCCGTTCGAGCCCGCCCGGGCGGAACGCCGGCCTGCTGCTGGCGGGCTGCCAGGAGACGGAATACTCATACGATGCCTTTTTTCAGGGGCGGCCAAACGGCGCGTTTACATTTGTCGCTTTGCAGACGCTTGCCAAGCTCTCTCCATCGGCGACCTATGCGGATTGGTATGAGGCCATCCGCGAAGTGCTCCCCTCGTCGCAGTATCCGCAAACGCCGAATCTGTACGGATCCAAAAGCATGAAGAAGTGGAAAGTGCTGGAGTAATTACCAGCGCCAACTTTTTTTACCATCCTATCCTTCGCCCCACCTCCCTCATCCCTAACCCTTCTCCCGGCTGACGCCGGGAGAAGGGAATATAAAGCCCTCTCCCAGCATCAGCTGGGAGAGGGTTGGGTGAGGGATTTTCATTATGTTAGACTTCACTGTCATTCATCATTACTACGGAGCGACCACCATCGAATTCCTGCTTTCCGGCGGCCAAAGCCCGTTGTTGTTTTCCGGGCTGCCCTTCGCCTTCCGTTTCACCGTCTGCGTGCGCGGATCCTCGGAAAGGACGATCTCGTGAAGTCGAAACCCCGCTACCGCTGGTTACTACTTTTTCTGACCGCGCTGACCTTCGCCGCCGTCATCAGCGGCCCCGGCGCCAGCCTGGCCGTTCTGTTCGAGGAGATCGCCGCCGATCTGCATCTGGACCTGGTCCAGATCGGGTTGATCTGGGGGATCGGATCGCTGCTGGCCATTTTCACCGGCATGATCAGCGGCGCACTGATCGACCGGTTCGGCCCCAAGCGGGTTCTCCTGACGGGGATCGTCCTGGTCGGTTCGACCACCGCCCTGCGCGGACTGGCGGGGGATTTCAGCGGATTGATGGTCATCCTGCTGATCGCCGGCGGGCTGGTGCCGCTGGTCTCGGCCAGCGGCTTCAAGATCAGCGGCATATGGTTCCCGCGCCGGCAGCTGGGGCTGGCCAACGGCATCCTCGCCATGGGCATGGCGCTCG
>CAZYSF010000269.1:0-2007 GCA_964649635.1 uncultured Anaerolineales bacterium
GCCAACCTCTTCCGCCAGGAATGGGCTTCCCTGCTCGAGGATCTTGTCAAAGAGGGCAAGATCGGCAAGGAAGCCGCCCGGCAGCATCCGTACCTCACCATCACCGGCCTGGTCGGTTCGATCGACAACGATTTCTACGGCACCGACATGACGATCGGCGCCGACACCGCCCTGCACCGCATCGTCGAGGCGGTCGATGCGATCTCCTCGACCGCCACCAGCCACCAGCGCACGTTCGTCGTCGAGGTGATGGGCCGCCATTGCGGCTACCTGGCGCTGATGAGCGCGCTGGCCTGCGGCGCGGACTGGGTGCTGATCCCGGAAAGTCCGCCGGATGTGGAGCATTGGGAAGATGTGATGTGCGAGGTGCTCAAGGCGGGCCGCGCGGCCGGCCGGCGCGACACCACGGTGATCGTCGCCGAAGGCGCCACCGACCGCAACGGCAAGCCGATCGACAGCGCGGATGTCAAGAAAGTGCTCGAGGAAAAACTAGGAGAGGATTGCCGCGTCACCATCCTCGGCCACGTCCAGCGCGGCGGCTCGCCGAGCGCATTCGACCGGAATCTCGGCACCCTGATGGGGTATGCGGCCGTCGAGCAGATCGAAAAAAGCGGCGCCCAATCCGAACCGATGGTTGTGGGCTGGCGCGATAACCGGGTCTCCTATACCCCGCTGATGGAATGCGTGGAGAAAACGCAGAAAGTGGCGAAGGTCGTGGCCGAGAAGGATTACGAACAGGCGATGGCCTTGCGCGGCGATTCGTTCAAAGACACCTTCCGCACCCTGCGCACGATGGTCCGTTCGCTGCCGCACACCCCCAAGCCCGGCCTGCGCCGGATGCGGATCGCCGTCTTGAACGCCGGCGCGCCCGCGCCGGGCATGAACACCGCCGTCCGGTCCGCGGTCCGCCTCGGGATCGATAAAGGCCATACGATCCTGGGCGTGCGCGGCGGCCTGCAGGGGCTGATCGACGGCGATATCCAGGAAATGAATTGGATGAGCGTCAACGGATGGGCGCCGCGCGGCGGATCCGAGCTCGGCACCGGGCGCAAAATCCCCGCCGGAAAGGAACTGTATGCCATCGCGCGCAATATCGAGGAACTCGATATCCACAGCCTGCTGATCATCGGCGGCTGGTCCGGCTACGAAGCCGCCCACCGGCTGTGGAAGGAGCGCGAAAACTTCCCGGCCTTCAATATCCCGATCCTCTGCCTGCCGGCGACGATCAACAACAACATGCCCGGCTCGGAACTCTCGATCGGCGCGGATACGTCGGTCAACAACATTGTCGAAGCGGTCGACAAGATCAAGCAATCCAGCGGCTCGCTGCACCGCTGCTTCGTGGTCGAGGTGATGGGCCGCTATTGCGGCTACCTGGCGCTGATGAGCGGGCTGGCCACCGGCGCCGAACGGGTCTACATGCACGAAGAGGGCGTCACGCTCAAGGATCTCGAGCAGGATCTGGATAACCTCAAGCGCGGCTTCGAAGGCGGGAAGCGGATCAGCCTGATGATCCGCAACGAAAATGCCAACCCGCTCTACACCACCGCGTTCATGTACGCCCTGTTTGAAGAGGAGGGGAAGTCGCTCTTTGACGTGCGCCAGGCGATTCTCGGCCACCTCCAGCAGGGCGGCAATCCCTCGCCGTTCGACCGGATCCATGCCACCCGCATGGCCGCGCGCTGCATCGAGCACTTCTCGGAACTTCCGGAGAACGGCAATCCGCCGGTCATGTTTATCGGGATCCAGGGCGGCGATATGAAGTTTTTTAATATAGATGAAATCCCGCGCATGGCGGATATGACCCTTTCGCGGCCGAAGGAACAGTGGTGGATGGATATGCGCGACGTCGCCAAGGTGCTTTCGAAGCCGGGTCCTAAGAAGGTTTAATCGTCGGGCGGGTTGATTTGGACGCTTCAATGCGCGTCCGGATCAACCCGCCCTGCTGATTATGCCTTTAGACAATAATATTTTTGATTAAGGAATATGCAAGAAATATACAAACAC
>CAZYSF010000270.1:0-2808 GCA_964649635.1 uncultured Anaerolineales bacterium
GCGCCGGATGTTGCGGCACACGCTCAATCCATCCATTCCCGGAAGAGTCCATTCCATCACGATAAGGTCCGGGGGCGCCGTCCGGATGATGTCGATTGCCGAGGGACCGTCCGGCGCCGCCTCCAGCTGATATCCGGCCGCCTCCAGGATCGAACGCAGCAGCGCCTGATAATCGGCTTCGTGTTCGATGACCAGCACGCGCTTTCCCGGCTCCTCCCCCGCAGGCGGCGCCGGCAGCGCGGATCCTTCCGGGCGGGGCCCGGCCGCGATCGCGGGCGCGACCGGGACGGTGAAGAAAATCAGCGTTCCGTTGTCTTCGCCTTCGGGCGGGCTTTCCACGCCGATCCGGCCGCCGTGGGCTTCGATGAATTTGCGGAAGACGTACAGCCCGATCCCCGCTTCCCCGGGAAGGTCCGTCCCGGCGGACGGGCTTTTTTCGAACAACAGGCGCCGGCGGTCCGGCGGGATGCCTGGTCCGCGGTCCGCCACCGAAACCTTCAGCATGTCGCCCTCGCGGGAAGCCCGGATCGTGACGGGCAAATCGGGCGGCGCGTACCGCGCGGCGTTGTCCAGCAGAATTACCAGCGCATCCTCGATGCGCGCCGGATCCACCCGGATGTGGGGCGGGTCCTCCGGCAGCTCCACCGTCACCGGCCTGTCTTCCAGCGATTCGGCCGCCCGCTCCACGGCCTGCTGCACCAGCTCGCGCGGATCGATGGATTCCAGGTTCATGCCGATGTTCCCGGTCTCCAGGCGGGTGAGGGCGAGGCCGCGGTCCACATGGCGGACCAGCTCGTCGGTCCGCCGGTTGATGACGTTCAGGAATTCCAGGACCATTGGCGAATCCCACTGGCGGTAGTTGGCCAGCAGGGCGGTTGCATGCCCCTTGAGGGTGGCCAGCGGCGCGCGGATGTCGCGGGTCAGGACGGACAGAAGCCTTAGTTTCCACGCCAGCCGGTCCCGATCATCGGTGACATCCCGGATCAAACCGCCCCATCCCGCCGGTGATCCATCCGGTTCGCGGACCGGGAAAAAGGCGATCTCCAGGATCCGGGCCGGTTCGTTCCGGCGGAAATCGATCACCGGCCGATCCTCCACCGACCGCGACGCCAGGAGCAGGCGATGCTGCGCCACCTCGGGCTCCTCGGTTCCCTGCACGATCGCCCCGAACAATTCCTGGTGCGGCCGGCCGATCAGCGCCGTCCGCGGAATCGCCAGCAGCGCGGCGGCTGAACTGCTCAGGTCAGCCAGGATGCCATCGAGGTCCACCAGAAAGACCCCGGCACCGATGCTTTCGATCAGCGATTCCAGGCGCGCCCGGTCCCGCCGCAGGGCTTCCTCCGCCGCCTTGTGCCGGGTGATGTTCACCAGCGAGAATTCGAAGCTATACCGCGGATCCTGCGGGCGGATCCGGCCGTACACCAGCATCGCAAGACGCTCCCCGTCGGCCGCGCGCATCCGGGCTTCACGCCTCCGGATGACGTGTTCCCCCCGCAATTCCTCCAGCAAACGGCGGGCGAAAGCGGATTGCTCGAACAGTCCCTCGAAGGGGACGGATCCGTCGAGGACCGCTTCCCGGTCCAGGCAAAACCTTTGCAGGAACGCCTGGTTGACGAGGACGAACCGGCCGCGGGAATCCAGAACGGCTTTCGCCACGGGGGAAAGCTCGAAAAAGTCGCGATACGGGGAATCGGATTTCGGTTTTGCACCCCGGCGGACGGACGCGGGCTTTTTCATGCAAGCATTGTATCCCGCCTTCCCCCGGGGCAGGAAATCGAGAGAATTCCGCAAGAAATTCCGGACCCATGGAAATTATTTCGAAAGGTGTCGAGGTTATGATGAGGTCAGGAAAAATAAAGGCCCCTGTTCCGGGCCGATAATGGAAAGGAGTTTTACATGAACAATTCTCAGGGCTCTCTACCATACGTGGGGGCATTCATACTCGGAACCGTCGTGGGCGGGCTGGCGGGCGCGCTGGCAGGCATCCTGCTTGCCCCCAAGTCTGGCGCCGAAACGCAGGCGGACATCAAACGGCGCATGATGGAGTTCAGGGATGAGGCGGACGAGGCGATCTCCAAAGGCCGCGAATCGCTTGAGACATCCATCAACAGCACCCGGGGGAAACTCGTCGATACGGCCCGCAGCAGGATCGCGGAGTCGATGGAGTCGGCCGCTTCGACGATCAGCCAGCAAGCCAAGCACGTTCGCCCGGAACACAGCAGCACGGCGGGATAGGGGCAGCCGGGCGCCTTCCGTCCGCAACACGATGCGGACCGGCCGGGGATGAAAATCCCCGGCCGACTCGTCCCGCTCCGGCGGAGGATGCGGAAGCCGATCCGGCCGCGGGACGTTCAGACCGAACGGAGTATAGATCCATGGCAGCGGACGCGGCCCCTTCGATCCACGGTCGACGGCGGACCGGGCGAGGCAGTCTCCTCCTGGTGGAATCCGACGCCGAGCTGAGGAAAGCCGTCGACCTCTGTCTGCAGGAAAGCGGCTGGCGCATTCTTTCGGCGGGCGACGATGCCCAGGCCTGCCGGATCCTGGAGCGCGAAACGCCGGAGGTCCTGGTATGGAATGCGGAACCGCGGCCGGATCGGCGTGGAACGGCGATCGACCTGTTCCGAAGGCGGCAGACAGAAGGTCGAAGGGGCTTCGTCCTGATCACCGCTGATCAGCACCTGGAAGAAGCCTGGCGGCGCAAATACCGGCCGGATGCGGTGATCTTCAAGCCGTTCGATGTGCGGCGTCTTGCGCGCAGGATCTCCCGCCTGACGCAGGACGCCGAAGGATGAGCGCTTGGGTGCG
>CAZYSF010000271.1:0-2098 GCA_964649635.1 uncultured Anaerolineales bacterium
TCTTTCGGCTGGATCCTTCGAAGCACAAAGCGCGCTCGCCTTATCGAGGATCAGATCCTGCTGCAGAGTCAGAATCTCCCGGAGGGTCGCCACCGGGTCTGTGTTCAGTTTTCGGCGATCCACTCCGCCCGCCAGAAGTTCCGCTTTGAGCAGGTTCTCATAACAGTAACGGTAATTGAAGGGGTGGACGATATGCGGCGCCTGCGGCAACGTGGGCGGCCACTGGCCGTCTGAATTATAGGAATTGGTTAAATGGTACCAGATCTGTTTCGCGGTGTCTGGATTGAGGCCGGCGGAGATGGCATGCAGTTTCTCGCGCACCAAATCCTGCCAGGGGCGCAAATGGCGGGCCATGGGAGTATCGGCCCAGGTGGAAGCCTTGGCGCCATGCCAGGCCGAGTCATCATCAAAGTCCAAATCATCCGTCAGGACCGGCAATCCGCTGCAAGCCTCATCGAAGGTGACGAACTCGCCCCGTTTTTTGACCGCGCCGATCAGCTCGATGAGATTTTCCCTGGCGCGGGGCGATCTCTCGAAGACATTATCGGGTTGATTTTGAAATTTGAGCCGGAACCAGCCGTTGGTTCCAACGTATTCGGCGTCATCGGCGAAAATAATCAAGGCGCCCTCGGGTTCGCCGGGACGTTGGGCGGAGTATTTCCAGATCAAATCGAGATAATCGGCGAAAGAGTACCCTTCCATGCCCATGAAGAAGCGAACGGCATACTGGGCAACCCGGTCGGTGCGCAAGAAAACCCGGAGCTTCCGGCCGGTCTCCCCGTCCGGATATTCGAACGGGAAGTGGAGTGTTTTTTCGTCGCCCGGCAGATCGTACTTAAAAGCGAAGTTATAGAAAGCAGGGTCCTTGCTGAACTCCTTTTCGTAAATCTCCGGCCGGAGCGGCCGGCCGTCCTTCCCGCAAGAGCGGCTATAGGCCTCAAAATCGGCCAGGAGGTTCCGGTAACCGGTTTCGGCGGCCTGTTGGGGAATGTAGCTCCGCCAGCCGCATTCCGGATTCCAAAAACTCCGGGGCTGGATGCCCAAGTGCCTCTGGTAGGCGTCATTGGAAAACCGGATGGACCAGATCCCATCCTCCTTCGGGAAATTGGGAAGCATCGGATGGGCATAGGGCGAGCCCATAAATTCGCATTGGCCGGAGGAAACGGCGGCCTTGAGCTTTTCCAGAACGTCCGGCGCGAGGATCGCGATTTGCTCGAGGGTATAACCGGATGCTTCAAAAACATACTTCGTATCCGGGAAATGCTCCCGCATCGTATCCAGAATGAGTTCGTAACTCCCCCGGATGACGAACTCGTATTTGTCCGGCGTCAGATAGGCATAGTTCAGATTGGCGTGAAAAATGGCGATGTATTTCATACATTACTCTCTCTGTATGGCCGCACTATTTGCAGGCTTTTTCCAAGACATACCCGGGATCGCAAAAAAACCAAGCGCAACCCTGATGCGTCTTCATTTATCTTCAAGGACCACTTCATACCCGGCCGCTTCGGCCCGGGCGGTCATTTCGGATTGAAGCTCTGGCAGCAGGCTTTCGATCGTCCGATTCTCGCTAAACGCCCGGCTCACAAAATCATCCAGGATCCCCATCACATCATAGACGGGCAAGGCGTAGAGCGGCGAGATGGCTTGGGAAGCCGTTTGCATGACCGGGAAGGGATCGTTGGCGAAAAGCGGGTTCGCGCTGACGGCTTTTTGCCAGGCCGGTTGGACGGGCATGTAGACCGGGTAATCGGGGGTGACCGCCCAAAATTCCGGCGCGCCGACCATCCACAGAATGAAGTCGAGCGCCAAGGGCAGGTTTTGCGTGTGCCTGGAGACGGCCCACGCCCCTCCGCCCATGGTGGAGGTCATCATCTGTTCGCCGTCCCAGCGCAGCGGCGGGGCGACCCCGAGCTGGTGCTGCGCCGTCTGGTAATACAGGCTGCCCGGTTGGCCGCCGAATGCGGCCAGCGCCATCCACGACGGGGCGATCAGCATCAGGAGTTTGTCGCTCCGTGGTATCTGGATGAAGTGCGGATCGAAGTAGCCATAGGGGGCCAGCGTCCCGTTTCCCAGGAGGGAATCCACCAATCCGGCC
>CAZYSF010000272.1:0-3600 GCA_964649635.1 uncultured Anaerolineales bacterium
AGGGATTTGTTTCCGATACCGAGAACGGCGACAATCCGCCCGCCGTGGAAGGTGGGAACGACCAGTTCGCGGATGATCCGGGCGTGACCTTCCGGCATGCCCTTGCGGTCCGGAAGGGAGGTGTAATCGTTGTGGATGACGGGCTGGCGCTGGCGGATGCATTCCGCCCACACCCCCGCTGTCCCGGGGCCGTCATGCCCCATCCGGCCCTCCGCCTTGGAGAATTCGAGCCGGGTCCGGGTGGACCAGGATTGAAGGGACAGACTCGCTTGATCCTCCCCGACAAAATGGTAGAAACTAACCGGGCTGTCGGTGATCTCTTCGATTTCGTCGAGGGCTTTCTGCAGCAGTTCCTCCATCGTATGCTGCGTTGCGTATTCCCATAACGTCAGGCGCAGGCGGAGGGTCTCTTCAGCCCAGATCCTTTCGGTGATGTCGAGCGTGGTGCCGATGATGCGGTAAATGCGGCCGGAAGCATCCCGGACGGGCGCCAGCGTGGTATGCACGAATTTCCGCCCCATGGGCAATTCGTACCCCTCCTCGACGGAAACCGGCGCTTCCGCCGACAGGCAGCGCAGGCAGGATGCCCGCATGGACCGGGCCATCGCTTCGGGAAAAGCTTCTTCCAACAACTTTCCATCCGCGGCTCCGCGGGAGGCGCCGGAGATTTTTTCCTGGGCCAGGTTGCTTTCGCGAATCCGGAATTTCCCTTCGCCCTCCACATCCAGAATGAAAATGCCCTGCGCCGAGTTTTCGAAGACCTCCCGGAAATTTTCCTCGCTGCGCCGGAGTCTCTCCTCGGCCTGTTGCCGCTCGGTTATATCGCGGACGACGGAAAGGATGTGCATCTCCCCCGCCAGATCGATCAGCTCGCCCGAATACAGGCACGCCCGGATCGCGCCGGATTTGGTCCGGAATTTATATTTCAGATCGCGCACACGCCGGCTTTGGATCAACATCTGCAAGCACCGCTCCTCGTTCAGCGGGTCCTCCCAGAGCGAAAGATCGGAGGCGGAATGGCCCAGGGTTTCCCCGCGCGAGTATTCCGAAAGCCGGCAAAAGCTGTCGTTGACCTCCAGCAGCCATCCATCCCGGGCGCGGCCGATGATCATGGCGTCCGGACTGGAGTGGAACGCCTTGGAGAATTTTTCCTCGCTTTCCCGCAACGCCGTTTCCACCCCCTTGCGCATCGCGATATCGCGCTCCAGTTCGCCGAACAACCGCAGGTTGACCATCAACGACAGGGTGAAGGTGAGGGCGATAAACAGCATCTGGTAGGCGATGATCGCCAGCAGGTCCAGGGTGTTCGACCGGAAAAAATCCTCACCGACCGGCATGGCCAGGTCCGCCGCGATCCGAATGACACTGACCAGGCAAAATCCCACAAACACCATTCCCGTTCCCCAGGTGAAAGGGAGCATGTCCGGATCGACCCGGCGGAATAGAAGCCAGGCGCATTGGCCGAAAACAGCCAGCAAGGTGATGGAGATATTAATATTCCGGGCTGCCAGATCGGGGGTAGTGAAGAAGAAATAAGCGTGGATTGCAAGGAAAACCAGCCACACAAAAGCGTTTTGAATCTGAGGCCCCCGCTTATCGATGAAACGCTCCAAGCCCACGAAGACGAGGATGGCGCCTGCGACCAGCAATCCATTCCCGACGATGACCGGTAAGATCGGCGGAAGGGTGCTGCGCAGGATGATCAACACGGCTCCGCCGAATTGCAGGCCGTAGCCCGCCAGCCAGAAACCGGTTCCGGAAAACCGCTGGTGGATCCGCAGCCAGAGGAGGAAGCTGGCGATCAGGCATATCGCGTTGATGATGATGAAACTGAGTATGACGATCTGGAGGTACAGCGATTCCATGAGGCACCTCGGGGTGGGGGGGAGAGGGCATCCGGAAGGAAGTGTACGCCTTTTCCGCGGGCGGCTCAACCCGCGTTACCGCCGCCGCACCCGGCTGCTTGATCCTTCGTCTTTCGGCGATATGACGGCCACCCCGGCCGGGCTCAAAGGAACCCTTAGGGTTGCCGCCACCCTTAGGATTGGCCCTTTGGGAACCCTGAGGGTTGGATAAACATTTAGGAAACCTGGATTTTGCGTCTCTCCCTTGCCAAAGTTGCCGAAGCAAATTATATTAGGGGTGCTTGGCAGGCGCACCCGGAGAAATCCGGCGCACAACTCAATAATCAGCGACAGACCGGAGCAATAGGCCGTCCGCCAGAGAACGGGGTGCAAGGGTGCAAGCCCCGGCCGCGCCCTCGGAGCGCATTAGGCTGAACTCGCCGGCTTACCCCCAGGTATCCTCACAAGGGGTTTCGCTCCGCAGGTGAACACCAGTAACCTGCGGCGGGCAAGCCCGTTACAGCCGATGAGTGATCCCGCACAGTCCGCGGGATAATCAGGGTGGTACCGCGAATCCCTTTCGTCCCTGGCGAAGGGGATTTTTTGTTTGCCGACCTAACCCCCCTAACCCCGGCTTCGACACCCCCTTCCCGTAAGGGAAGGGGGAAGGGGACGAGGGTTGGGATGTTGGGTCCGATGCGAGGAGGAACCGATGCCGTCAACGAAAAAGAACACCAAACCCGACAAGAAACGCGCCGTTCGAAAACCGCCCGCGCAGCCCATTAAAAGAAAGGCGCCCGCCAAGCCAACCGCCCGCAAGCGGAGCGCGCCGATTAAACCCGCGCCCTTAAAGGCGAGCGTGAAGCCGAAGGTGCTGAAGCCTCAGGCGATCAGCGTGGTCAAGACCGCGCAGGCGCTGGTGGTGAAATCCGAAACAAGCCTGATGAAGGTGCCGGCGCAGGCGGAAAAGACCGCCCCCGACGCGAAACCGGAATCCGCCGCCTACCAGCCCGAGATCATCGAACCCAAATGGCAGAAGGCGTGGGATCAGGCCGGGCTGTACCGCGCGGTCATCGACCGGTCGCGCAAGAAATTCTACGCCCTCACGATGCTGCCCTATTCCAGCGGCGACCTGCACATCGGCCACTGGTACGCCATGACCCCCTCCGACGCGCGGGCGCGCTTCATGCGCATGCGCGGCTGGAACGTCATGTTCCCGGTCGGGTTCGACGCGTTCGGCCTGCCGGCCGAGAACGCGGCGATCAAGCGCGGCATCCACCCGAAGAAGTGGACCTACTCCAATATCGACCACATGCGCGGGCAGCTGCGCGCGATGGGTTCGATGTGGGATTGGGAGCGCGAGGCGGTTTCCTGCGACCCGGAATATTACCGCTGGACTCAATGGTTCTTCATCCGGCTCTTCAAGCACGGATTGGCCTACAAGAAGCTGTCGCCGGTGGATTGGTGCCCGAACTGCAACACGACCCTGGCGCGCGAGCAGGTGTGGGGCGACGACCGCCACTGCGAGCGCTGCAATACACCGGTGATCAAGAAAAACCTGGAGCAGTGGTTTTTCCGCACCACCAAATATGCCGATGAGCTGTTGAACTATGAGACCATTGACTGGCCCGAGCGCGTGCGCGTGCTGCAGACCAACTGGATCGGCAAATCCGAGGGCGCGTCCGTGTTTTTCACCACCGAGCAGGGCGACCGGTTGGAGGTATTCACCACCCGGCCTGACACGCTGTGGGGGGCA
>CAZYSF010000273.1:0-3769 GCA_964649635.1 uncultured Anaerolineales bacterium
GGACCCTTGCGGCGCAGAAATCCGGATACGTGGCGGAAGCGCACGCCGGGAAAATCGGCCTGGCCAGCGTTTGCCTCGGCGCGGGCCGCGCGAAGAAGGGCGACGCGATCGATCCGGCAGTCGGGATCGTCCTGCATAAAAAGGTCGGCGATAACGTGCGGAAGGGGGATCCGTTATGCGAGGTTCATGCCGCGACGGAAGCGGCGCTTGCGCAGGCGCTGGAGGAATTGGAAGACGCGTTTCGCATCCAGCGTGAAAAGGCCAGACCGCTTCCGTTGATTTATAAAACAATATTAAAGTGATAATTTGACCTTTGAAAAAGCCGTCATGCCGAGCGCAGAAAAGGGAAGCGAAGGATCTAAAAACCATAGAAGCAGATGCTTCGCTGCGCTCAGCATGACATCCTTTTTCAGAGATTCCAATGAATCTATTCCTGTTCGGCCCTTTGTTTTTCCAACAACAACAATAGTCGAAACGGCAATCCCGCCAGAAACAAATTAATCAAGAAATGCAGCGCCTGCAGGACTGCCTGCGCGATATTTCTGGGATTGAGAATTACCAGCAACGATTCCGGAACGTCGAACCCCAACAGAATATTGAAAAACGAATACGGCGCCTGCCCGAAGAAAAATCCAAGGAACTCGGTTTCCCATCCTGTGCCGGAGACGGACCGGTTCTGCAGCCAGGCGAACGCAAGTACCCGCTCGAGTACATACATAACAATCGCCAGAATTCCGATCGGGATTTCAAAGCGGGTAAGATCGGATTCCGGTTTGAGATCCTGCTTTGGATCGGCAGAAAATTTCATTTATTCCCCTTACAGGTTGTGGAAAAAAGTCGAGGATGTCATTGCGAGGAGCGAAGCGACCCCGGCCTACCCCAACCGGGGCAGGCGAAGCAATCTCCTGCTTTTTCGAAGTGGGAGATTGCTTCGCTTCCGGAGCCTGCCCTGAGTGGAGCGAAGGGGTCGCCCCCGCTTCGCAATAAAAACTGCTCAAGGAGCAAAGGCGAGCAGTTTTGCTCCGCGGGGGCAGGCTCGCAATGACACCTGTTCGTTCCTTGTTAATACCCTGCTATTTAAATTTCAGACAGGCGCGGATTTCACCCGCTTTGCGGCGAGATCCTTCAGGAAGAACGGCAGATACAAAATCAGACAGACCGCGATTCCAATGCCCTCGATGCTCAGGATATACCACGGCCAGGGGCCGAGCACGTCGATCAGGCTGGCGGTTTCCGGTTTGTGCGCGATGAACAGGTAGTTGCTGCCGATCAGCGCGTTGAAGACGAAGATCACCGCCATGTAGATGTTCATCCCGATAAACACCCTTAGCAGGGATTTCGGGTACGGGCGGAATTTTTCGACCCAGGTCATGTAAAGGGCGCTGAAGATGATCAGTCCGTGGGCGGTCATCGTCTGGAAGAAGCGGAAATGCGGGAAACCGTAAATCCCCGCGTCGGGCGTGAGCAGCGCCTGCATCGCCGCCCCGATTCCCATGAAGTAGCTGAACTCGTAGATCGTGTAATGGCGTGTGACCAGCATATAGGCGCTGGCGAAGACCATGATGCTGCAGATGTGCAGGGGCAGGTGAGTCTGGATGTTCCACAAGCCGTAATGGATATTCCAGGTGTGGAAAGCCGCTTCGTTCAGAACCATCCAGATTGCGAGGAACCAGCGGAAGCCAGTTTTTTGCCGGTCTGAAAACTTGTTGCGGAGGGCATAGAGCAGCATAAAAACAACAAGGAGGAAAACGAGAAAGGCCAGATGGGCCGGACCGAACAATTCAAAAGGGGCGCCGGTGTAATCCCGGGTAAAGAATTGTCCCATTGATTCCTCCCGGGGTTGCGGATTTGCCACCACGGATTTCACGGATTGATAAAGGAGTACACGGATAATATTTTAATTCTTTCCGTGTAATCAAGGTATTATCCGTGGTCTATTCGTCTCCCCACAGCCATTCCAGCCATACGCGCCAGTTGGGCACTTCGTCGGCGTAATCCCCGGACGGTTCCGGGGTGGCGGCCGGGGCGGTCGGGGCGAGCGGCTGGACGAGGACTTCGCCAGGGAGGACCATTTTACCTTCATCGCGCGCCCATTCCGCGACCGCCTCGTCGCTCTGCGCATTGGCGATCAGGGTGGCCATCCGGTCCGACTCCCGCGCCAGCTGGGTGACCTGGGCGCCGATCTTGTGCTCCAGGCCCCGCAATTCGGCCGCCTGGCTGATCCGGCGCCAGAGTTCGCCGAACACCAGCAGGAAAACGAGGATGGCGGCGGCGATGAGGAATTTATTCTTCAACGAGGAAGGGCTGGAGGATTCCGGGGTGGGGGATTGGGTAGGCATGCGTTGACCGCTCAAATAATACGATGGTTTGCGGTGCAAGACAAGTGCCCGGGGGAGGAAGCTAAACCCCGGAAAACCTTAACGCAAAGACGCCAAAGCCAAAGGAAATACGATTTGCTTTTCTTTGCGCCTCTGCGACTTAGCGGTAAAGCTTTTTCCCTCGTCCAGCCAAAAAACCGGCTTGCCAATTGGCCGGTTTGGTGTATGCTCCAGTAAACGGAAAGGAGAGAGCCGCATGGAGACTAAAATCGGGCAGGTGACGCACTACTTCAACCATATCAGTGTGGCCGTCCTCGACCTCAGCGCCGAATTGAAAGTCGGGGATGCCGTCCGGTTTCTCGGACATAACACCGATTTCACCCAGATCATCGATTCGCTGGAGATCGAACATCAGAAGGTGCAATCGGCCGGGCCCAAGAAGGAAGTGGCGCTGAAGACCATCCAGCCCGTGCACGAGGGGACCGAGATCCTGAAGGTCACCTGATACGGTCGGCTGTTCAACCCGATCCTACCAATCATCGGATGAAATAAATCCGCCCGCCGGAGCTTTGCCTACGACGGGCGTTCTTTTTTATGGATAAGTGTTTATGGCGGCAGATTATTTCCTCTTTTTGGTTGACGTCCCCCCCGGGCGGGCTTCCCTTTTAAAATTCTTATGGACGATGAAGGTCATGCGCATATTTTCAAAGTCCGTATGCACCGGTTTGGGTTTTTCCCGGCCTGCGCATTCGGCACATTGCGGCACGTTCAGGACGATGGTGGGGGAAGTCCCATTCATGTCTCCGTATTCCGCGTACGCGAACAAGGGGACCGACCCGGCCAGAACAAGATGTTTAAGGAAATTGAAAAGCGTGGGTTCCTTGTCCTGGTCCACTTTGGAATGGATTTTCACCCTGCGTTTGGTAGGACGGGCGCAGTTCAGGCAATAATCCGGCAAAGGCATGGTATCCGGGATATCCATCAGCGTCCGGGAGGGATCGATGCCGGACAGATCATGAACATCCTTGTGGCAAGACGGGCAAAATCCCTCCTTGGACGGAAGAACGCGGAAATAGCAATGGGGGCATTGGATGAGCGGGGATCTTTTTCCTGGCTTCGCCATTTTCAGATTTGCGAATCCCAATTAGGTCTGGCATCGCTTCGGAATTCCGGGTATTCGGAGTACGATAGAAAAACCTCACCAAAAAGCGCAAAGCACGCAAAGTATTTTTCTGTTAAGGCATTCTTTGCGTCCTTTGCGCCTTCGCGGTGAAAGATTTTATTTCTCCCCAAATCCCATCCCCTGTTCGCGCATCGAGACAAACCGGCTGCGCCCGATCACGATGTGATCCAGGATTGCTTCGTCGCTTCGCTCCTCGCAATGACATCCTCAGCCTTTTTCAACAATCCTGTGAATCCCGTCTATTTTCGTGCCGCGCGGTTTTTTTCCG
>CAZYSF010000274.1:0-4504 GCA_964649635.1 uncultured Anaerolineales bacterium
GGGGAGGGGTTAGGGGTGGGGGGTTAGGACAGTCGCGAATGGGGAAGGGAATCAAGAGAGAGGATTGGGATGGTGCGCTAAAGGGGGGAGGGGTTAGGGGTGGGGGGTTAGGACAGTGCCTGGAGGGGGAAGTGGTCAGGAAAATTTTCTCCGATAAAAAAGCCCCGGCAAAAATGCCGGGGCTTTCGGTTTTGGAGAAGATTACCTTCTCACCTGTCCGCGCATCTTCGGGTCCATGATGTCGCGCAGCGCGTCGCCGACCAGGTTCCATCCCAGCACAAACAGGACCAGGGTGATCCCGGGATAAACGATGATGTACCAGTATTTCGAGAAGACGGCGATGTAATTTCGTGCGAATGAAATAACCTGGCCCCAGTCCGCGTACCCGACCTCCGTGCCGATGCCGAGGAACGAGAGCGCCGCGAAGGAGATCACCAGCGTGCCGATGTCCATCGACGCCAGGACGAGGGTGGGGTAGATCGCGTTGGGGACGATGTGGCGGAAGAGGATCCGCAAATCGCTTACCCCCACCACCCGCGCCGCCAGGATGTAATCCCGTTCGCGGATTGAGAGGATGTCGCCGCGGATCAGGCGCGCGTAACTCATCCATCCGAAGGCGATGATCGCGATCGTCGGCGGCCAGATCCCCTTTCCCAGTATCGGGGTCAAGACGGCGGAAAGGGTCAACGCCGCAAAAATGAACGGGAAGGCCATGAAAATTTCGGTGATGCGCATCAGGACTTCGTCCACCCAGCCGCCGTAGAAGGACGAGACCGCTCCGACGATGATCCCGATCAGCAGCGTGATGCCCTCGATCAGCACCCCGACGATGATCGCCGTCCGGGTTCCCCACACCAGGCCGTAGAAGATATCCCATTGCCCGCTGGCGGTGCCGAGGACATGAAACCATGCATCCTTGCCGGTGAGCGTCTTGAACCAGAAGGGCAGTTCCGGCACCCTTCGGAGCCACTCCGTTCCGGGGGGCTTGGGCGCGGCGCTGAATCCGTCGCGCGGGATCATGAACGGATTGACGGGGTCGACCGGGGGGATGATGAGCGGCGCCAGGACCGCCACCAGGATGAAGAACACAATCAGGCCGATGCCGATGACCGACAGCGGATTGGAAAACACGCCCCGGAAGATCCGGTAAAATTCCGGCCCCAGAAAACGTTCCAGCCGTCCGATTTCCCGCAGGGGGATCGCTTCTTCCGAGAGCGGCATCATGGTTTCGTTTGCGTTCCTCATGGATGAAGGGGACCTTTCAGCTCAGCCGGATCCGCGGATCCAGCATGGCATATAGGATATCGACGACCAGGTTGGCCAAAATGAGGATCAGGCCGGTGATCAGGGTGAAGGCGAGCACGGTAACCACGTCAAAGCGGCCGGCGGCATCCGCGGCGGCGGAACCCATGCCGGGGAAGTTAAATATCGTTTCGGTGATTACCACGCCTCCGAGCAGGTAGGCGACGGTGATGCCGCTGTAGGTGGCCACCGGAATAAGCGCGTTTGGACGGGCGTGCTTGTTGATGACATCCTTTTCCTCAACCCCCTTGGCGCGCGCCGTCGTGACGTATTCCTGGCGCAGGGTTTCGAGCATCGAGGAGCGGGTGATGCGCAGGAAAGCCGCCCAGGAGGTGTAGGAGAGCGTGACGATCGGCAGGATCAGGTGCCGGATGGCGTCCCACCAGATGTCCAGTCGCCCGTTGAGCAGGGCGTCGATCGTGATCAGCTGTGTGTATTTGGCGTATTCTTCGAGCTTGACCCAGTCTGAAATCCTCTCGACCGGGAACCACCGCAGTTGCGCATAAAAAATCATCATCAGTAGAATGCCGAGCACGAATACGGGAAAGGAATACCCGACAATGCTGAACAGGCGCGCAATCTGATCGATCCACTGGTTATGGCGGACGGCCGCCTGAACGCCGAGCCACACCCCGATAAAAATGATGGGAAGGAAGGCGTATAAAGTGAGCTCGAGGGTGGCCGGAAAACGAAGCTTCAGTATTTCCACGACCGGTTTGCTGAAAGACCGCGAGTAGCCGAACTCGCCGCGCAGGATTCCGCCGATGATCTCGCCTTCATGGTCGGGATCCGGCCTGCCGACCAGCCAGTTCCAGTATTGGATATGAATCGGATCGTCCAGGCCGTACTTTTTAATGATCCCGTCCATCACCGCTTCGTTTTTGGGAATATCGGCGACGTACAGCGCGGACCGCGCCGACGGGCCCAGAACCCACAGCATCAGGAAGACCAGGACCGTCATCCCGAACAGGGTGACTGGTATTATCAACAGGCGGCGGATGATGTAATTGATCACAAGAAAAATCCTTTTGCTGCTTGCGGTTTGCGGTGCGATAGTCCCCCTCCCGCCCTGCGGCGGGAGGGGGACTATCCTTGCAGCGGGGATGATCTCCCGCCCTTTGGAACGGTTAGTTCTTGCTCAGGACGTAGTAATAGAGGTACGAATACAATGCGTTGGTGTAGTAGCCGTTCACCCAGCGCTGGAAGTAGAAGCGGGCGCCGGCCTGGGCGAGCAGAACCGCGGGAACGTTCTCGAAATAAAGCTTGTTGAAATCCTTGTAGATCGCGGCCCGCTTGACCGGATCGGATTCGGCCGCGCCCTTTTGGACGAGCGGCTCGAATTGAGCCAGGAGGTCCGCCGGCATGCCCTGCTTGCCGCCGAACGCGCCCTTCGTGTAGGTGAAGGTCCAGTTGTGCGGATCCGGGATGTCTTCACCCCAGGCGATGATGAAGAACGGCAGTTTCTTGCCCTGGTAGGCTTCCAGATAGTTCGGCCATTCCAGGCTCTGGCTCTCCACCTTGAACAGCGGATTGACCGCGCTGATGTTGTCGCGGAAGATCTGGGCCACCGATTGGCGGGTCGTGTTGCCGGCGTTGTAGCCGACGGTCAGGCGGAAGCCGGTGTCCCACAGGCTCTTGCCGTCTTCCGATGTCCAAGTGGAAGCCTTGAATTCCGACTCGCATTTGGCGGGGTCGTAGGAGTAGTGCGCGCCGTTCGGCTCGTCGCCGGTTTCACCGATCAACATCACATTGTTGGCCTGCACGCCTTCGCCCTGCTGGACGTCGGTGATGAAGATGTCCCAGTCGAAGCAGTAGGCGAACGCGCGGCGGACGTGCACGTCGGAGAAGAAGTCGGGCGGGACGCCGTTGCCGTCCAGCTTGCCGGAGCCGATGAAGTCGTTGCCGCCTTCGACGTTGATCTTGAAGTTGAAGAAGGCGTCGGTCCGCTGTGCGGCATCCTGCTTGATGTAGCGCACGAACGGCAGTTCGGGATCGTCGATCGTGCAGACGCCGTTGGTATCGCAGGTCGCGCCGACTTGTTCGTCCATGACGGGCCAGTTCTCGGCCGAGCCGGCCTGGATGATATCCGCATCTCCGGCCTGGAAGGCCGCGAAGCGGGTGCTGAACTCCTCGACGAACTTGATGATGACCGTCTTGAGCGCGGGAGCGCCGGTCGGGGCGCCGGCCCACAGCGGTTCGGTCACCCAGTAATCCTCATTGGCTTCGAGGATGATTTCGTTGTCACCCCACTCCTTTACTTTGTAGGGTCCGGTGCCGTTGGTCGTGCTGCCGACGCCCTTCTGGTTCTGCTCGTCGTAGGTCGGGGCGTAGAAGTTCTGCCAGGTGGCGCAGTCGCCATCCCACCCGCCGTTGGCTGCCACCCAGGATTTTTCCTGGATGCCGCCGCCGTAACCGGTGGCGGTGGTGATGACGAAGGGCCCCCAGGGCTGCGCCAGCTTGAAGGTGACGGTGCCGGCGGAGTTATCGGCCACAATCTTGGATTTTACAAGTTCGCAGACCGCGGAAACCTTCGCCGGATCATCAGCCGCCATGGCCTTCAGATCGTCGCGGTTGTCGATCAATTCCAGCGAGCCGTCGGGATCCAGCTGATCGCTGATGTCGTTCCAGCCGGTGCTCCCCAGGAGCGGTTCGGTCACCAGCCAGGACGGGGAGATCGATCCGCCCTGCAGGACGTTGCGCTGGAAGGAGAAGGCCACATCTTCCGCGGTCATTTCCGCGCCGCTGTGGAAATTAACGCCCTTGCGGATCTTGAAGACGTAAGTCAGGCCGTCAGCTGAAATGCCGCCGTTGGCGATCGTCGGGACTTCCGTCGCCAGCATCGGGACTACTTCGGCTTTCTTTTCCCGATTGTAGAAAACGAGAGTCTCGTAAACGTTCTGCAGGATTTCACCGGAGGCCGAGTCGTAGACCAGGGGAACATCCAGCGTGGCCGGGCCGCCGGCAATTTCCTGGATCACGAAGGTTTCGGGATCGGCCGAGGCGAATCCATCGCTGAAGCTGGGAGTCGCCGTGGCGGGGGCTGCGGTCGCTTTCACCGCCGCCGTCGCCGTCGCCACCTGTGCCGGAGTGGGTGTGCTTGCCGCCGGGCCGCAGGCCGAGACGGCCCACACGCCGACGGACAGGATCAGCAGGATTCTCGCGAAGTTGGTTTTGCGCATCATTTTCTTTCCTCCTTTGGAAT
>CAZYSF010000275.1:0-14513 GCA_964649635.1 uncultured Anaerolineales bacterium
ATTTTCATCCACAGAGACTGGGCGCGCAGCGGGCAAATCCGCTGACGACATTTGCGGGATTGGCGCTCATCGGGCTGCTGGCGGCGTTGGCGGCGGGCGGATACCTGGCTTACCAATGGTGGCGGGGCGACGGGCGGCGCAACACGATGGTGTGGGAATACATCCGGGATCCGGCGGCTCATGCGGACTGGGTCACGCGCGCCAACTCCCGGTGCGAGGGGGCGCCGTTCGCATTTCCGACCGACGGGTATGTCGGCTATTTATATGGAGACTCCTTCCGGCCGCTGCAGCGGCATCAGGGGATCGACGTGTTCGGGGATCAGCCGGCCGGGAAGACGCCGGTGGTGGCCGCAGCGGACGGCTACCTCACGCGGCTGGCGGACTGGAAGAGCGCGGTCATCATCCGCGTGGCGAACGATCCGCTTGCGCCGGGACGGGAGATCTGGCTGTATTACGCGCACATGGCGGACGCGGAGGGAAATTCGTTCATCGATGCCGCGTTCCCGCCCGGTACGATGGAGAAGAAAGTTGTGATGGGGCAGGAGCTTGGATACCAGGGAAATTATTCGGGCGACCCCTCGAATCCGACCGGGCTGCATCTGCACTTTTCGATCGTGCTGGGGGACGGGGAAGGGGGCTTCCGGAACGAAACCGACATCGCCAACACGCTCGACCCCTCTCCGTATTTTGGGATGGCGCTGAACGCGGCGAGCGGGAAATACGGGCCGCCGGTGTGTGACTCCACGAAGAGCACGAAGAAGACCTGAAGGGTACGAAGCCTTCTCCCTTCCCCCATCGCTTCGTTGAACGCGCAGGTTCAAAGTGCCCAACGGAACCTGCGCATCCCCGCTGAGAACACGCGGGGACAGGCTTCTGCGAGGGCAGGCTCCCCCGCTAACCGCTCTTGCTCTTTGGTTGGCGGGGGAGGGTTTGTAATTCGTCATATAATTCCCGCCAATTCATCATGCTTGCCAAAATCAAGGACATCCTCCTCGGGCCGGCGCTGCCCACGCACACGAAGGAAGACCGGACGCTGAACAAGGTCCGGGCACTGGCCGCTTTTTCCCCCGACGCGCTGGCTTCGATCGCGTACGCCAACCAGGAGATCTACCTCGGGCTGGTGGTCGCCGGGAGCGTGGGGCTTTCTTATGCCTGGCCGATCGGGCTCGCGATTGCCGGGTTGCTCGCGATCGTCGCGCTCTCGTATTACCAGACCATCGCCGGTTATCCCTCCGGCGGCGGATCGTACATCGTCGCCCGTTCGAACCTGGGCAACCTCCCCGGGTTACTCGCCGCCTCCGCACTCATCGTGGACTACATCTTAAACGCCGCTGTCAGCCTGACCTCCGGGGTGGCGGCGCTGACATCCGCCTTCCCGGCGCTGATACCGTACCGCGTGACGATCGCGCTCGGGTTGCTGCTGGTGATCACGCTGATAAATCTGCGCGGAATGCGCGAAGCCGGAACCGCGATGGCGGTGCCGGTCTACCTGTTCCTGGGATCGTTCTTCTCCATGCTGGGCTATGGATTGGTCCGGCTGTTGATCGACGGGCCGACACCGCTGGCGCAGGTTGCCCCCATGGCCGCAGAGCCGCTGACCTTGTTATTACTCCTGCACACGTTTTCCACCGGATGCACCGCGCTGACCGGGGTCGAGGCGATCAGCAACGGAGTCCCGGCGTTCCAGCCGCCGCAGGCGAAGAATGCCGGACGGACGCTGATCGTGATGGCGCTCTTGATGGGGGCTCTCTTTGTGGGCAGCATCGGGTTGACGCAATTTCTTGGCGTCGTCGCCGGCCCGCACGAAACCATCCTCTCCGCGTTGGCGCGGCGGCTCTTCGACAATAATCCGCTTTACTTCCTGATCCAATTTGCGACGCTGGGGATCCTGACCGTTGCCGCCAACACAAGCTTCGCCGGATTCCCGCGGCTGGCGGCGATCCTGGGCCGGGACGGTTTCCTGCCCCGGCAGTTTGGAAGCCTGGGGGACCGGCTGGCTTTTTCAAACGGGATCCTGGTTCTCAGTATTGCCGCCGCCGGATTGATCGTCCTGTTCGGCGGGGATACGCATGCGCTGATCCCGTTGTTCGCGGTCGGGGCGTTCCTGGCGTTCACACTATCCCAGGCCGGGATGGTGATCCATTGGTGGCGCGAGCGCAGCGGGGGCTGGGCTTGGAAATCGATCATCAACGGAGTGGGGGCGCTGGTGACCGGCACAACGCTCATGATCGTGTGTTTCAGCAAATTCGCCGAAGGGGCTTGGATCACCGTCCTGGTTATCCCGCTCCTGGTTGCGCTGTTCCAAAAGGTCTTCGTCCATTACCGGGAAGTGCGCGAGGAACTTTCCCTGCGCGGGCTGCCGCCCTCGCTCATGCCGGCGGCGGCGAGCCGGGTGGTGATCCCGATTTCGGGAGTGCACCGCGGGGTGGTCGGCGCGGTCGCGTTCGCGCAATCCATCTCACACGACATCACCGCGGTGTATGTGGAGATGGAGGACGGGGCGGGGGAGAAAATGCGCGAGACCTGGAACGCCTGGTGGCCGGAGATTCCGGTGGCGGTGGTTCCCTCTCCATACCGCTCGATCCTCGACCCGCTGATGGAATTCCTGGAAAAAACCGACCGCGAACACAACGACGGGCAGCTGGCGACGGTGGTGCTGCCGGAATTCATCCCCAACCACTGGTGGGAAAGCCTGCTGCACAATCAGACGGCGATCCAGATCAAGGCGGCGCTCCTATACGGGCAGCGGCCTGGGAATTTGGAACGGGTGGTGATCGACGTGCCGTTCCACCTGAAGAAGTGAATCTCTCCCCCTCCCTTCCCTCCCCCGTTTAGCAGAAGAGCAAGACCGCTAAACGGGGGGAGGATTTATAGCCACGATAGGACCAGCCCATAATAAAATCCACAGGGAAAAGCGAGGCGGCGATGGAGACCATGACCAATCGATCCTGCCGATTCGGTATCACGGCAGCCGCCGTATTGATGCTGGCGGCGTGCGCACCGGCTGCGACAACCACGACAGCCCGTATTCCAACGAAGGCACCGACTGAAACGGCGGAACCATACCGGGCGACGGCGGAAGGGCCGTTCCCCGCAGCAGGGATATGCGCTTCCTTTAAAGAAGCGACAATCCGGGTCGAGATCCGAGATTGGCCGGGGAACGTCCCCGATCCGCGCTGCATCCGGGTCCGGGAGGACCAGAATCTTGTTATTCAAAATACGGCTGCAGGGGCAATCACATTTACGCTGGGAAGGTATCACGCGACGATCGAGCCGGGGGGGACCTATACGATCGCACAGCCGTTCGGGG
This sequence comes from uncultured Anaerolineales bacterium, assembly GCA_964649635.1. GTDB lineage: Bacteria > Chloroflexota > Anaerolineae > Anaerolineales > RBG-16-64-43 > JAFGKK01. Next base: position 3,311 of record CAZYSF010000275.1, read on the forward strand.
AATACCTGCTTCCGGGGGCGCATTCGCTGCATATCATGCCGTACGGGGGCCCGGAGATTTATTTCGACTCCACAAAGGACACGAAGTAAAACCTGAAGGACACGAAGCCCCCTCCTCTGTCCTCCCCTCCCGGCTACGAACACGCCGGGACAGGCTGCTAACCAAAGAGCAAGAACGGTTAGCGGGGGAGGATTTTTATCAACGCCCCCTCCCTTTCCCGTCCCCGCTAACCAAAGAGCAAGAGCGGTTAGCGGGGGAGGGTTTGCTTTGCAAGGGTACCGCGAGGGCAGGCTCAACCGTTTATCAGAAATAAAATCGACCAACGGGCGAGGATGGCCGGATCGCAGGCTCCGACGAAATGATGATATTATCGCGTAAATGCGCCGAAGCCGGGTTGCGTTATACGCCGCCGCGCGGGCGAAGGTGGGAAGGGGACATCGGGACAGCCATGACTGTCAATTCAAAACGGATGACACTCGCACTGTTTATCCTGGCCGTGACGGCCATTGCGCTGGCCGCCGCGGCAATACCCCGGCTGGAATTCCAACCCGGCATCCCGCTTCCGAATATGAATTTCAGCGGGGAGGACCTGCCTCCGGAGTCCATCCCGGTCATTTCCATCTCCTTCGTCACGTTTATAAAAATGGTATTGGGAATCAGCCTGCTCGCGGCGGCGGTGTACGCCGGATACAAGCTGAGAAAAAGGGTCTCCTGGAAGGAGATCCTGGTTCCGGCGCTTTCCATCGCCGTCATGGCGCTGATCGGGCTTGCCATCCTGATCTCCCTGCAGGGCGCGAAAATCGAGTTTACGACCCTGGAGCAGGTAACTCTACCGCCGGAGATCATCCTGGAAGGACCGCCGCTTGGCCCGGTGGACCCGAACCTGATCCGGATGGTATGGATCGGCCTGGCCGCAGGGCTGATCCTTTTCGGAGCCCGGATCCTTTTTTGGACGGCCGGACGATCCCGGCCCGAAGACACCGTGGAGAGGGAAGCCGAGCAGGCGATCCACGCACTGCAAACCGGGTCGGATATCCAAAACGTGATCATCCGGTGTTATCTTGGAATGAGCCGGGCGCTGCAGAAGGAGCGAGGGATCAAGCGGGAATCGACCATGACGGCCCGGGATTTCGAGCGCCTGCTGGAAGAAAGGGGAATCCCCCCCGGACCGATTCGCCGACTGACCCGGCTTTTCGAAGGAGCCCGTTATGGATTCCGTTCCTCCGGCCCGGAGGAGGAGCGCGAAGCACTCGACTGTTTGAACGCGATCGTGGAGCACAGCCGCGCAACAAGACCGGCGGATTGACGTGAACCTTTCCCGGCGGTCCGCCCTGATTCTTCTCCTCCTGGGGTTATCCCTTCTCCTTGGATTCTTCTTCCGCTCCCTCCTGGTGGAGAATTTCATCCGGCCGGTGGCGCTCGTGTTCTGGCTGCTGCTGCGGACGATGCAAAGCGTCGATCAGCAGGTGTATTGGTACCTGCTGATTGCCTCCGCCCTGATCTACCTTTTCGTCCGCTTTACGCGGACGCTGACCGAACCTCCGCCCGAAACCCCGACGGAACCCAATGTCACTCTGGATTCCATCGATCGTTGGCGCATCCTGATACCGCCGGCCGACGAGGCAGCCGGCCGGCCGAACATCCTCAAACAGAATCTGGCAAGGATACTGACGACGATCCATGCCTCGAGACAACCGGAAGCCGCCCATTGGGAAGTGGACGAAGCGTTGCGGCTTGGCCGGATCGCCCTGCCCGAAACCATCCGTGCCTTTTTGTATCCGCCCCAGCCGGCCGGGGATGTGCCGCCGTTCCGCCGAATCCTGGAGGCCGTCGTGCGCGCCCCCCGGACGCGGGCCCGCCGATGGACCGGACGCGACGAGGCCGAATACTACCGATCGATCGAAGAAGTCATCACCTTTATGGAATTCTCGATGGAGAAAAAACATGACGAAAAACCCTTCGGAATCCGTAACCATTAAGCAGGTTGCCGACCTTTCGGCGCGGATCATCGGCGAAGTCGAAAAGGCGGTCATCGGGAAGCGCACCGTGCTCACCCAGATGATGGCGGCATTCCTCGCGTCCGGCGGCCACATTCTGCTGGAGGACAACCCCGGCCTGGCCAAGACCCTGACGGCCAACAGCTTCGCCGCCGCCCTGGGCTTGGGGTTCAACCGCATTCAATTCACTCCCGACCTGCTGCCCGGGGACATCACCGGCGGATACGTGTTCGACAGCAACCACAACCAGTTCCAGCTGCGCCAAGGGCCGCTCTTTACCAACATCCTCCTGGCCGACGAGATTAACCGGGCGTCGCCCAAAACCCAATCCGCGCTTTTGGAGGCCATGCAGGAATATCAGGTATCCCTGGAAGGGGAGAGCCTGCCTTTGCCCGCGCCGTTCATCGTAATCGCCACCCAGAACCCGATCGAATACGAAGGGACATTCCCGCTTCCCGAAGCTCAACTCGACCGATTCATGGTGAAGCTTTCCGTCGGTTACCCCAGCCCCGAAGAAGAGGACGAGATATTAAAACGGCGGACCGAGCGGAAGCAGGACAAAGTCGCCCTGCAGGCCGTGACAACCCCGGAATCCTTTTGCGCCATGCAAGCCTCCGTCGAAGAGGTTTATGTCGACCCGGACGTGAGGCGGTATATGGTCGATCTGGTCGCCGCCACACGCCGGCATCACCAAGTGGTGGTGGGGGTCAGCCCGCGCGGGTCTTTGGCTTTGCTGAAATTGGCCCGGGCGTGGGCCGCCATCCAAGGGCGGGAATTCGTCATCCCCGACGACATCCAGGCGTTCACCCAGCCCACCCTCGCCCACCGCCTGTTGTTGGATCCAAGCCTGTGGGGATCGAAAAAAACCGAAAACGCTGTGATCGAAGAAGTGGTCTCCTCCGTTCCCGTGCCGGTTATTCATTCCGCGCATGCATAGCCGTGCGTTGCCCCTGCTGCCGATCGTTTTGGGCCTGGTGCTGGCCGGCCTGCTCGCCCGGAGAGCGGAACCGATCTGGATGGCTCTGCCGTTCCTAGCCTACTTTGGGCTGGGGATCCTGCAATCGCCTTCCGCCGGGAAATTGCGTTTCCATGCGACCCGCGCCGTGGAAAAAATCGATGCCGGCGGCGGCATCGTCCGAATCGCCGCCTGCAACCGGGGCGGGGAAACTGTCCATCTGCGCCTGACCGATCCGCTTCAGCCCGGAATGCGCCTTGCCGAGGGACAGACGCAAACGTTGGCGGCTTTGCGGGCGGGGGAGGAGGCCAGGCTGGAGTACACCTTCCATTCCGGGCGCGGCAGTTTCACCTGGGAATCGGTCCGGGCCGTGGCGAGCGATCCACTGGGTGTGGTTGAAACCGAGTTGCATCTGCCGGCGGCCGCCAGGTTTCAAGTGCAGCCGGAGCTGAAAAAATTCCGCCCTTTCCCCATCCGCCCCCAGCGAACTCTGCATACCGCCGGCTCGATCCCGGCCCGGATGGGCGGGCGCGGCACGGATTTCTGGGGCGTGCGCGAATACCATCCGGGGGATCCGCTGCGCAGGCTGGATTGGCGCCGGACAGCCCGCCACCCGGGCCAATTCTATTCCAAGGAATTCGAGCAGGAGGAAATCGCCGAGATCGGATTGATCCTGGATGCCCGGCAAAAGACGGACCTGCGGGCGGGGGAAAACGGCTTGTTCGAGCATTCCGCCCGCGCCGCCGCGTCGTTGGCCGAGATGTTCCTGCGCCAGGGGAACCGGGTGAGCCTTTTGATCTTCGGCAAGGAGATCGAATTTCTTTTCCCCGGGTACGGCAAAAACCAGCTGCACAGGATTCTCCACGCGTTGAGCAAGGCCGTCCCGGTGATGAATCCGGATTTCGACAGCCTCCATTTCCTTCCCTTGCACATGTTTTCGAGCCGATCGTTCATCATGATCCTCAGCCCGCTGGCCCCGGGAGACTGGCGATTGTTCCCGCGCCTGCGCGCGCATGGGTATCCGGCGCTGCTCATCAGCCCCGATCCGATCGATTACGCCCGGCGCGCGCTCCCCGACGACCGGACGACCGGGCTGGCGACCCGGCTGGCCCAGATCGAACGGCGATTACAGATCGGAAAGATCACTCAACTATGGATTCCCGTGGTCGAATGGCAGGTCGACCGGCCGCTCGATCCGCTGGTGCGGGCTGCAATCCGGAATTCGCACATTCAACAGGAACGGTAGGAGAAGGCGGAATGCTCCGGCGAAAAATCCTCAAGCTTGTTTGCCCGCTGGCTTGCACAGCCTGCCTGGCCGCAGGCTATGCCGCTGCAGGGATTTGGACAGCCCTGCCGGTTGTTTTTCTGGCTCTCTCGGCCTGGCTGCTTGCAGCGTTGGGGCGTTCCGGATCCTTTTCATGGGCGGCGCTGATTCTTTCGGCCGGCCTGGCGGCCGGCGGGCTGTTCGCATCCGTTTCGTTTCCGCTGATGATGCTCGCCGCCACCCTGGCCCTCGCCGGCTGGGATATTGTGCTCTTCACCAATGCCCCGGTCCCCGATCCGCCCGACGGCTCGACGCGCCTGCTTTCCGAGCGGCATTACCGGAGCCTGATAACGGCTTTGGGATTGGGTCTGCCGGCCGCTCTTATCGGACCGTCGATCCGCATTCAAATCCCGTTTGGCTGGATGATACTCCTGGGGATTTTCGCGCTGCTCAGCCTGGAAGGCGTCTGGCGCAGACTCAAGGGTTGAGGCGCACCATCCGTTTTGCGACCGCGGCCGGTTTCCCGCGGAGCGAGCAGTTCGCTCCAGGGGGCGGGCCTATGCCTCCTCCCCCATCCCACACTCGCGAATTCTTCGCATCGGCCGGCCCCGCTGCGCAAACATCACCACTCAAAGAGCAGAACCAAGTTGTGATACTCCCCCCGCTTCGCAAACGCGGGGGCAAGCGCTCGCCAATCCAAACACCCCCTCCCTTTCCCCATCGCTTCGTGATCGCGCAGGTTTAAAGTGCCAAACCGAACCTGCGCATTCCCGCTGAGAACACACGGGGACAGGCTTCCGCGAGGGCAGGCTCCCCCGCTAACCGCTCTTGCTCTTTGGTTAGCGGGGGAGGATCCCGGCGTTGGCATTACAATACAATCGATATTTCGAACCGGGAGGCGGCCGAGAAGATGGATACGCTGAAACGGATATACCGCGATTCGCTGGCGCTGTTGACGGATTTCTACGAGATCACGATGGCGTACGGATACTGGAAGACGGGAATGGCGGACCGGGATTCGGTATTCCACGTTTCCTTCCGCCAGAATCCGTTCGGCGGCGGATATACGATCGCCTGCGGGCTGGCGTACGTGATCGAGTACCTGGAAAATTTCACGTTCGACAAATCCGATCTGGAGTATCTGGCCACAGCCCGCGACCGGGCGGGCAAACCGCTGCTCCCGAAGGAATTTCTCGATTATCTGGGCGGGATGAAATTGCGATGCGACATCGACGCGGTCCCGGAAGGGACGGTGGTGTTCCCGCAGGAACCGATGCTGCGGATCCGCGGGCCGCTGATCCAGTGCCAGCTGCTGGAAACAATCCTCCTGAACATTCTGAACTTCCAATCCCTGATTGCGACCAAGGCGGCGCGGGTGGCGCTGGCGGCGGAGGGAGCCCCGGTGCTGGAATTCGGGCTGCGGCGGGCGCAGGGAATCGACGGGGGGATTGCGGCGAGCCGGGCGGCGTACATCGGCGGATGCTCGGCGACCTCGAACGTGCTGGCCGGGAAGCTGTTCGGGATCCCGATCGCGGGGACGCATTCGCACAGCTGGGTGATGGCGTTCCCGACGGAGCGGGAGGCGTTCGAGGAATATGCGCGGATCATGCCCGACAATTGCATCTTTCTGGTGGACACCTACCAGACGCTCCAAGGCGTACGGAATGCGGCGGAAACCGCGAAAGGGCTGCGCGCGCGCGGCTCGGAGATGACGGGCATCCGGCTGGATTCGGGGGACCTGGCATCCCTGAGCATCGAGGCGCGGAAGATCCTCGACGATGAGGGATTCCCGGATGCGAAGATCGTGGCCAGCAACGAGATGGATGAATACATCATCGAAAGCCTGAAGCATCAGGGGGCGAAGATCGACCTATGGGGGGTGGGGACGAAACTGACGACGGCCTACGACCAGCCGGCGCTGGGTGGGGTGTACAAACTTTCCGCGCTGCGGGGAGAGGATGGGGAATGGGAATATAAGATGAAGGTCTCCGACCACGGGGCGAAGACTTCCACCCCGGGAATCCTGCAAGTGCGGCGGTTCCGGCGGGACGGGAAGAACATCGCCGACGCGATATTGGAAGACGGGGCGCGGCCGGCCGGGGATTGCATCATCGTCGACCCGGGCGACCCGACCCACAAAGATACGATCACGGCGGACGCCGAGCACATCGACCTGCTGGTGCCGGTGATGCGCGCGGGGAAAGCGGTCTACGCCTCGCCGGAGCTTGCACAGATCCGGAAATCCGCCGCGGACAACCTGGGCCACTTTCCGCCCGCGATCAAACGGTTCATCTACCCGCACCTGTACACGGTGGGATTGGAGATCGGGCTGTACCGCAAGAAAATCACGCTGTCGCTGAAGAACGCGAAGCGGAAGCCGGAAGACCTCACCCCCTAGCCCCCTCTCCCGGCTAATGCCGCCTCACCCTCTTCGCGAAATCTTCGCACCGGAGTTTCACCGGCGCTCATCGCTCCGAGGGCGGGCCCTCCAGCCCCCTCTCCTGGCTGACGCCTCACCCCCTTGCCCCCTCTCCTGGCTGACGCCAGAAGAGGGGGGATAAGGTCGAGGTCTCGATACGGGCCTCGTTTTACTCGGCACCACTCGACCGCCTTTTTGAATAAGGAGCACAATGATGAAAGCGCTTATCCTGGTTGACATCCAGTACGATTTTTGCCCCGGAGGATCGCTCGCGGTTCCGGACGGTGATGCGGTCGTGCCGGTGGCGAACCGGCTGCAAACACAATTCGAACTAGTTGTGGCGACCCAGGACTGGCACCCGCGCGGGCATGGAAGTTTTGCCAGCTCCCACGGCAAGCCGGTTTACACGGTGATCGAAATCCACGGCGCGCCGCAGACCCTGTGGCCGGATCATTGCGTGCAGGGAACGCACGGGGCGGAGCTGGTGAGCGCGCTCGACCGGGCGCGGATCGCGCGGATTTTCCAAAAGGGGACGGATCCGGAGATTGACAGCTACAGCGGATTCCTGGATGCGGACCACCAACATTCCACCGGGTTGGCCGATTATTTGCGCGAGCGCGGGGTGGACGAGGTATTTATTGCCGGCCTGGCGACCGACTATTGCGTAAAGTACACTGCGCTGGACGCGGCGAAACTGGGGTTCCGGGCGCAGGTGATCGAAGACGGATGCCGGGGGGTGAATCTCAACCCCGGTGATACGGAACAAGCGCTCGAGGAAATGAAGGCGGCGGGAGTCCTCCTCTCACCTTCCCCGTTTAGCACGGGGCAGAGGCGCTAAACGGGAGAGGATTCTTTACATTCAATTTATTCCTGCGCCGGACATTTATATTTACCATATTTTCTGTTCCTAACGATCCTCTCGTAAACGCAGGGAGAACGAGGTTGCGGACCGGAGCATACGGCCAGGAAAATCATCTCCCGCGTTCCATTTCTGTTCCGGGTGCGAAACCGCATTCCGCAAGAAGGAGAATTCATCGATGAAATCCTTGCCGCTTATCCATGCGATTCTGGTTATTCTCGCCGGCGCGGCAGCCGGGTGCAACCCCGTCACGCCCGCAGCAACCGCGGCCGCTAATCCATCTCCCACCCTTTCGGCGCCGACCGACACGGCGCTTCCGCCGACGCCGGCGGCGCCGATCGATTTGTTGGGCCGGCCCGGACACATCCGGCTTTCCGATGATTCCGCGGCGGGATATGCCTACCGGTCGTTCCTTCAAATTCCGATCGGAACCGCCTGGGGGCCGGACGGATTTTTGTATGCCGCGGATTGGACGGGCCGACATATCGTCCGGATCGGAAAAGACGGCGCGATGGACGAGCTGCCCCTGAGCGCCACGATCGAAACTTTGGAATTCGACGGACCGCGCGGCGTGGCCTTCGATACGCAGGGCAGCCTGTTTTTCAACAGCCATGATTTCATATTCCAGATCGATCCCGGAGGCAAGGTGAGCAATCTGACGGGGGTGATCCGGGAAGTGATCGGGAGCGTCGCCGTGAGCCCTACGGACGAGCTGTATTACACGGACCGCGGCGAGAAGGGCGCGGTGCGGAAATGGACCGCCCCGGGAAATTCCGAAACCGTCGTCGAGGCGGCCAATCCGGAGAACCTGGCTTTCGGTCGCGACGGCACGCTGTACTTCACGCAGGTGGGGCAGGACCGGGTTATGAAGCTGGATGCGGATGGGGGGACGGCCGTCCCCTTCGTCGAGGGAGCGTGCGGATTCGAACCGTGTTTCCTGGCCGTCGACCCGGAAGGGGATATCTGGATCCGCGGAATCAACCGGCTCAGCCAGTATTCGCCCGATGGAACCGAAAAACCGTTTGTGGTGGACGGCCAAGCGTATCCGGGCGGCCCCTATATGTGGCAGACAGCCGGCGGGATCGCCTTCGATGACGAAGGCGGTCTGTGGGTGGCCTCGTTCGATTCGCGCGTGATCCGGCTGGCACCGGACGAACCGGGAAAGGCCGACCCGAAATTTACGCTGCGGAAGGTCGTGCCGGGTTTTCAGGCTTCCGTCCTGGATACGGGGGCGAAGGGGGAATTGTACGCGACGGATTTCAACGACGGGGGACTATGGCGGATCCGGCCGGACGGCACAGCGGATGTGATCGCGGACTGGGATTGGGAAGGGCGCGCGGCGGTGGCGGTGGATGAGGCGGGAACCGTTTTTCTCGGGATGCCGAACGGCGAGGTCATGCGAATGGAAACCGACGGCAGCCTGAGCGTGGTTGCAACGGTGCTCACCCGGCGGATGGTCTTCGGTGGCGACGGAATGTTGTATGCGATCGCCGGGGAGATAAACGGGCCAAAACGCCTGGTCCGGATCGGCGGGGACGGATCGGTGACGGAGCTTGCAACGGGGATTGACGGGGTCCCGCTCGGGAACGGGGAAGCGCACATCAGCTGTGCGACGGACACAGGGTTGTATATTTTCACCGAAGCGGACCGCAACCTGTTCTTCGTCGATTTCAACGGACAAGGGAGGCTGATTGCCAATCTGGGGTCCCTGGGAGGTTGGAGGAATCCGGTGGCGATGACTGCTTCGCCGACAACGGGGGATATCTTCCTCGTTCCCCACGGGCCATACGTCCTTTACCAGATCAGCCCGGACGGAAAGAGCCGGGAAATCGGCTTCCGGTTCTTCGGCGATCCGTGGGGGATGGCGGTAAGCCGGGACGGGCGGTGGCTGTACGTGGCGGAATCCGGCGCGGTCGACAAGGTTCCTATTTCGTGAGTCTCCGCACTCACTGATCGAGCGGACTACGGACCCCGAGTCCGCCGCGGTTGAGGACATGGGTGTAGATCATGGTGGTTTTCACGTCGGCATGGCCGAGGAGTTCCTGGACGGTGCGGATGTCGTGGCCGGATTCGAGCAGATGTGTGGCGAAGGAGTGGCGGAGGGTGTGGCAGCCGACGGGCTTGGGGATGCCGGCGGCGCGGGCTGCGCGGCGGACCTCCTTTTGCAGATAGGATTCATCGGTGTGATGGCGGCGGAAAAGGCCCGAGCGCGGATCGACCGAGAGACGATCCGAAGGGAAGACATATTGCCACTGCCATTCCCGCGCGGCGGCGGGGTACTTGCGTTCGAGCGCATAGGGCAGGAAAACGCCCGGGGAATTTTGGGCGAAATCGGATTCGTAAATCCTGCGGACGCGTTGAAGATGAGCCTGAAGCGGGGAGCGCAGACAATCCGGAAACACGGTGACGCGGTCCTTGAAACCTTTGCCGTCGCGGACGAGGATCCGGCGGAGGTCGAAATCGAGATCCTTGACGCGCAGGCGGAGGACTTCCATGAGCCTGAGCCCGCCGCCGTAGAGCAACTGGGCCATCAGGAGGTGCTCGCCGGAGAGATGCGAGAGCAGGGAGAAGACCTCCTCTTTGGATAGAACGGTCGGGATGCGGGCGGGGCGTTTGGCGCGCACGAGCTTGAACGGGGAATTCAGATCCCTGGCGAGGACGTTGCGGAAGAGAAAGACCAGCGCGTTCAGCGCCTGGTTTTGGGTGGCGGCGGCGACTTTTTCCCGGACCGCGAGGTGGGTGAGGAAGGATGAGATCTCCGGCTCGGCGAGAGCCTCCATGGGGAGGGAGGAGTGGAACGCCAGGAAGCGGCGAGCCCAATCCACATAGGATGCTTCGGTGCGGATGGAATAATGCCTGAGGCGGATTGAGGCGCGAAGGCGTTCGATCAGGCCGGAAGCGGATGCCGATGAGTTCATACTTTCCCCCTTGTGGACGGACGTGCAGGACGAACGGGATTATTATACAATACGGCGGAAATTGGAAAGTGAGGAGGGGGAGATGAAGACGCTATTGGTGCTGAAACCCGGCCAAAGGGGAACGCGGAAGCTGCTGGCGGAACACGGCAAGCGGCTGGTGTGCGTGCGATACCGGTACGACGAGCGGCTGCAGCGGCGCTGGAAGACGGTGGAACTGGTCGTGAGCGAGGCGGTTTGGGTGCCGAAGGCCCCTCGGCCGGGGACAAAGGTGAGTGTGCGCACCAGAATTAGCGAGGCGGCTCTGCACCGGAAGATCAAGGAAGCAGGGGGAAAATGGAATGGGAAGGCACTGGTATGGCGACTGCGGTACGACAAAGCAGTCGAACTGGGATTGCGGGAGCGGATCGTCGGGCGAGAAAGCATCTAGCCACAGATGCAATTAATAAGCATATATGGATATATGCAAGCATATGGGAGCAGATGCCTTTTCCAGCTAATAACATGTTGGGCGAATAAATCAAAATAAATCAAGGTACATCAAATATGACAACATATCTTTTGCTACTAAGGGGTATCAACGTCGGTGGGAAAAATAAAATACCGATGTCGACCTTAAGGAAATGCTTGGAAGAACTAGGTTTTACAAATATAACAACCTATATTGCTAGTGGAAATGTAATTCTGGACTCATCAAAGAAACCTAGTGAGATGAAAAAATTGATTTAAAAGGCTTTATCTGTATGTTTTAAAATTGATAGTGATGTAATAAAAGTTTTAGTACTTACATGTAA
>CAZYSF010000276.1:0-6178 GCA_964649635.1 uncultured Anaerolineales bacterium
CCAGGGCGCCGGCCTTTTCCGCCAGAAGCGGATCCCCGGAGAACGCGTGCAGCACCCCGCGCACCCGGCCCGCGAATTCCATGAGGATGGCGAGCGCATCCTCCCGGGCGTCGCGGATGTGCACGATCACCGGCAGGCCGAGTTCCTCGGCCAGCGCGAGCTGGGCGCGGAAGGCATCCCGCTGGCGGTCGCGGGGGGCGAGGTCGCGGAAATAATCCAGCCCGGTCTCCCCGATCGCGCACGCGCCTTCGTCGCGCGCCAGCGTGCGCAGGGCGGCCAGGGCTTTACCGTCGAACGATGCGCTCTCATGCGGATGAATCCCCGCCGCAAACCTCAGGATCGGATCGGTGCGCGCGATCCGCGCCGCGCGCACGCTGCCGGGCAGGTCGATCCCCGGAATGAGGATCCGTTCCAACCCCGCCGAGCGCGCCCGCGCCAATACCCGGGCGCGGTCGGCGTCGAAGGCCGGCAGGTTGAGATGGCAGTGTGTATCGCTCAGACCGGGCAGGGCTTCCAACGGCACACGCGCGAACCGGTCGGGGGGAGGCATGCGGCCGGTTTACCCGCGCGGTAGGCCGACGATCCGGACGCCGTCCTCGAGCAGGGCGCGCACCTTGCCGCCGTGGGTGGTCTCGCAGTACACGCGGATGATCGGTTCAGTTCCCGAGAAGCGGACCAGCAGCCAGCCGCCGTCTTCCATGCAGAACTTGAACCCGTCGGTGTCGTCGCGCGCGGTGACCTTCAGGCCGGCGATGCTTTCCGGCCGCGCGGCGGTGACGCGCGCAAACGCCGCTTCGCGCTGTCCGGACTGATCGGGATCCAGCCGCAGGTCTACGCGGTCGTAGAAATATTCCGCGCCCACCTGCTGATAAAGGTATTTCACCAGCTCGGACGGTTTGCGCTCCAGGCGGACCATCATATCGAGCAGAAACAGCCCGGCCAGAATGCCGTCGCGTTCCGGGACGTGGCCGCGGAACGCGAACCCGCCGGATTCCTCGCCGCCGATCAGCGCGTCGGTTTCGATCATCTTCGGGGCGACGTATTTGAACCCGACTCCGGTGGAATACACCGGGACGCCGTATTTTTCCCCGAGCTTGTCGAGCATGGATGTGGTCGAGAGCGTCTTGACGATCGCGCCCCGCAGGTTGCGCACTTCCAGCATGTAGAGCGCCAGCAGGCCGTAGACCTGGAGCTGGTTGATGAAATTCCCCTTTTCGTCGCCGAACCCCACCCGGTCCGCGTCCCCGTCGGTGATGATCAGCCCGTCCGTTTTGCGCTCGACCGTGGCGCGCAGGCCCGCGTCCACGTTCGGGCGGATGGGCTCGGGGCGGAGCATCTCCGGGAAGATCGGATTGCGTTCGGAGTGGATCTCGACGATCTCGATCCGTCCGCCGCCCAGCAGGCGGTGCAGCCAGCCGGCGCCGTTGCCCCACATCGGATCGAACAGGATCTTCAGCGGCGCCCGCTTCAGCGCGTCCAGGTCGAGCATCCGGCCGATCTGTTCGGCGTAAGCCGGGGCCGGGTCGAACGTCCGGATCGAGCCCTGTTCGAGCGCGCGGGCGAAGGGAGTGTGCTTAACTTTGGCGGGGTCGCCGGGGATGGCGGCTTCGATCTGCTTGAGCTTGTCCGGGGCGATGGCCGCGCCGTTCGAATCCCGGACTTTGAATCCGTTATCGGTGCCCGGGTTGTGCGAGGCGGTGATGTTGATGCCGCCGCAGGCCTTCTCATGGCCGATCGCGAAAGAGATGGTCGGGGTCGGGGTGGGGCCGTCGGTCAGGAGCACGGAAAAACCGTTGCCTGCCAGGACTTCGGCCGAGGCGGCGGCAAAATGCTCCGAGTTGAAGCGCCGGTCGTGGCCGACCACAACCTTGCGCCCGCCCAGCCCGCTTCCCAGCAGGTACACGGCGAATCCCTGGGCGCACCGCCTGACGTTTTCAAAGGTGTAATCCTCGGCAATCTTACCCCGCCAGCCGTCGGTTCCAAAGCGAATGACATCCATCGTGTGCGCTCCCGGTGTGCAAGTTGGGTGAACGGCCGTATTATACCGCCGGGAATCGGGCTGAATCCAACCGTCTCAAACGGAAGGGCTTGCGCCGCCGCGGTCTTCGGCGGCGAGCCTTGCCGCCGCGCGGCAAAGCAGGAGATGGTTTACAATCAAAAGGCAGCTTATCCGCAGGCTTCCCTTGAGCCTGCCGGGATGCTCTCAGGCGGGCACTTTCACCGCCCCGGGTGCCTTTGCCCGCCGGCGGTTCCGTCCAGTCCTTGGAGAGACGAGGTGGCGGATGATGAAAAAGAAGACATCCTCCCCGAAAACCCCCCGGAGAAAAACCTCTCCGCATGTCCGTCCGCAGAGACCTCGAAAACTGAGAGAAAACATTCCGGCCCCGGCCGGCGCCTTGTGGGACGACGACCGGGCGTTTCGCATCCTCGTCAAGAACAGCAGCGACGTTTTTACTTTCTTGGATTCCCGGGGAAAAATCCTTTATCGAAGCCCTTCCATACGAAGGGTGGGCCGCACATCGGAGGAGAAGGTTCTTCGAACCAAGTTCCTCGACTGGATCTGGCCGGAAGATCTTGAAGAAGCGCAAAAATTGTTCGCGCGGATACTCAAATCTCCGGGAAAAACCCTTCCCTTCCAAGCCCGCTTCCGGGATGAAGACGGAAAGCCGAATTGGGTGGAGGGATTTGCCACCAATTACCTGGATAATCCGGCGGTCGGGGCGATATTGGTCAATTACCACGACGTCACCGCCCGCAAGCAGCAGGAGCTGGCGCTGCAGGAGAACGAGCGGCGCTACCGGGGGCTTTTCGAGAACGCCCCGCTCGCGATTTTCCAGACCACCCTGGACGGAAAAGTACTGGGGGTCAATCCGGAATTCGCGCGAATGTTCGGATATTCCTCGGCGGAAGATGTCGCTTCCTCCCTGCGAAACGCTTCGGACGTGTTCGCGGATCCGGCGCGGCGCAGCGAGATCATCTGCTTGCTTACGGAAAAACCCCGGCTTTCCACCTTCGAAAACCTCTACCGGCGCAAGGACGGAAGCACGTTCTGGGGGCTGCTCAATGTCCACACCGTTTCCGACGATGCCGGCCGGCCGCTTCACTTCGAAGGGTTCATCAAGGATATCGACGAGGAGAAGCAGGCCGAGCAGGCGCTGCGGGAAAGTGCGGAAACGTTCCGATCGATTTTCGAAAATTCATCGGCGGGCGTGGCGCTCATCGGCCTCGATCGGCGGTACCGGATGGTCAATCCGGCGTATTGTGAAATATTCGGCTACACCGAGGAGGAATTTAGGAAGTCAGACTTCATTGACCTGACGCATCCGGAGGACGTGGAGCGCAGCCGGATGCTGATGCAGGACGTGCTGGACGGAAAAGGCAAGAACGTTCGATTCGCGAAGCGCTACATTCATAAAGACGGACACACGATCTGGGCGGAGGTCGGCGCGGCCCTAGTGCACGATATCGGCGGCAAACCGTCGCATTTCGTCACCCACATCCTCGATATTTCGGAGCGCCGGCGGACGGAGGAGGCGCTGCGCGAGAGCGAGCACAAAGCCAGCGCCATGATGGCCTCCGCGCCCTACGGGATCACCTTTGTGGACGCCGCCGGAATCATCACCTACGCCAATCCCATCGCGGAAGGCATCCTCGGACTGCAACGCACCCGGATTGCCGGCCGGAAGTACGACGATCCCCGGTGGAAGATCACCGCACCGGATGGGTCCCCGTTTCCGGCCGATCAGTTCCCCTTTGCCCGGGTGCGATCAACCGGCCAGGCGGTATACGACGTCGAGCATGCCATCCAGCGGGAAAACGGGGAACGGATTATCTTGTCCGTCAACGGCGCGCCGCTATTCACGCCGGACGGCGCGCTTTCCGGCATGGTGGCCACCATCCTCGATATCACCGAGCGCAAACAGGCGGAGGAGGCGCTGCGGGAAAGCGAGGAAAAATACCGCCTGCTCTCCGAACTCTCCCCCGATTCCATCGCGCTTTACCAGGAGGGCAGGATTATTTTTGCCAACCAGGCCACGGCGCGCCTGCTTGGCGCGGATTCGCCGGATACGTTGATCGGCGAGCCTATGCTGGAATTCGTCCATCCGGATTACCGGCGGCTGGTGATCGAGCGTTCGCAGCGGCAGGAGCGTGATGGGCTCCCTGTCCCCGTCGCCGAAGAAAAATTTTTACGGCGGGATGGAAGCGCCATCGATGTGGATGTGCTGGCGGCGCCCATCCAATACCATGGGAAATTGGCCCACCTCGTGATCGCCCGCGACATTTCCGATCGCAAGCGGGCGGAGGTGGAACTGCACGCCCTGGCCTCCCGGCACGAAGCCCTCCTCGAGGCGATTCCCGAGATCGTCATGGAGGTGGACAATAAAAAAGTTTACACCTGGGCCAATCCGGCGGGGACGGCATTTTTCGGCGAGGACGTGATCGGCAGGGGGGCGGATTCGTTTTTCGAAGGCGAACAAAACGTGTACGCGACGGTGCAACCGCTGTTCCATGGGAGCGAAGAGACCATCTATGTGGAAAGCTGGCAGCGGCGCAAGGACGGCGAGAAACGCCTGCTGGCCTGGTGGTGCCGGACTCTGAAAAACAGCCAGGGCGAAGTGACCGGGGCACTCTCTTCCGCCCGCGATATCACGGAACAGAGGCGGGCGGAGGATGAAATCCAGGGCCTTTCCCGCTTCCCCGCCGAAAATCCGAATCCGGTTATGCGGATCACTCCGGAAGGCGTGCTGCTCTTCGCCAACAACGCCAGCCGTCCATTTCTATCCATGTGGCGGATCGCGGTGGGAGAGTGGTTGCCGGAGGATAGCCGGGCGCTGATCGGAGACGTATATTTGAGCAACGCCATCCAGGAGATCGAAATCCCGTGCGGAGAAAGATTTTTCACATGCAGTTTCACTCCCATCCAAAACGCGGGGTATGTCAACCTTTACGGGCGCGATATCACTGAGCGCAAGCGGGCGGAGGAGGCCCTGGCGCGCCAGGCCGGGGAGCTGCGGGAGCGGAACGCGGACCTGGCGCGGCTGAACGAGCTGACCGAACGCCGGATGCAGCGCCTGATCGCCATGCGCGCGATCGATACCGCCATCACCTCGAGCTTCAAACTGGAACTGGTGCTGAACATACTGCTCGGCCAGCTGACCGACCTACTGGGCATCCATGCGGCGGGTATCCTCATCTTCCTGCCGGACCTGCAAACCTTCCGGTTCGCCTGCGGGCGCGGATTCCGCAATTCGACCCCGGAACAGACGTACATTCGCAAGGCCGGGAGTTACGCCAATCAGGCGGCTCAGGAACGCCGGATGATTAAAGTATCCCGTCTGGAGGAACACGCCGACTCCGCCCGGATTTATCCGAAGACGGCCGGGGAGGATTTTTCCGCCTACCTGTGCATCCCGCTGATGTCCAAGGGGATGGTGAAGGGCGTGCTGGAAATTTTTCAGCGCGCTGCCCTTGACCTGACGCCGGAAGAGGAGACCTTCCTGGAAACGGTCGCGGGACAGGCGGCGATCGCCATCGACAACGCCGAGTTGTTCGAAGGCCTGCAGGCATCCAACGATGAATTGACCCTGGCGTATACCGACACGCTGACGGGTTGGGCGCGGACGCTCGAACTGCGGAACCGCGAAACGACGGGAGAGGCGCAGCGACTTGCGGAGATCACGGTGCGGCTGGCGCGATCGCTCGGCGCCAACGAAGGCGAGCTGGTCCTCATGTACCGCGGCGCCATCCTGCACGATATCGGAATGATGGGAATCCCGGACAGCATCCTGCAAAAACCCGAAACGCTGACGGAGGAGGAGCGGGCGGTCATGCGGAAACATCCGCAATACGCCTACGACCTGCTGGCGTCGATCAACTACCTGCGATCGGCGATCGACATCCCGTTCTGCCACCACGAACGGTATGACGGGTCGGGGTACCCGCGCGGATTGAAGGGGGATCAGATACCGCTTGCGGCGCGGATCTTCGCAGTGGTCGACGTCTGGGACGCGCTCCGCTCCCGCCGCGCGTACCGCGCCCCCTGGACGGACGCGGAGGCGCGCGAGTACATCCGCCGGAATTCGGGAACGTTGTTCGATCCGAAAGCGGCGCAGGTCTTTCTCGAGGTCCTCTCCGGACCGTAATCCGGCGCCGTTTGGAGCAGAAATGCGACACGCCC
>CAZYSF010000277.1:0-5384 GCA_964649635.1 uncultured Anaerolineales bacterium
GTTGCGGGAGATTCCGAGAATCGAATTTCCGGCAGCCCGGTCTCGCCGGGGGTCGCCGAGGGCGTCGTGCACGTCGTCTTGGATCCGCGCCAGGCGAATCTGCGGCCGGGAGAGATCCTCGTCTGCCCGGGAACGGATC
Organism: uncultured Anaerolineales bacterium; assembly: GCA_964649635.1. Lineage (GTDB taxonomy): Bacteria > Chloroflexota > Anaerolineae > Anaerolineales > RBG-16-64-43 > JAFGKK01. The sequence goes on from CAZYSF010000277.1 coordinate 140, forward strand.
CGTCGTGGACACCGCTCTTCCTTTCCGCCTGCGCGCTGGTGATGGAAACGGGCGGGATGATGACCCACGGCTCGGTCGTGGCGCGCGAATACGGCATCCCGGCCGTGGTCGGCGTGCATGCCGCGACGACCCGCCTGAAAACCGGCCAGCGCGTGCGGGTGGACGGATCGCGGGGAGTGGTGGAGATACTATAAACCCGACGATGAACGATTGATCATGGGAAAACCGACGATCGACGATCGACAATCGACCATCGTGTAAATAAAAAATTGCATTTTTCCCCGAAGGGGCATTGTTTGCAGAGCGGGCATTCATGCCCGCGGAGCATGGCGAATGTCCGTTGACCGTATCGGGACCCGGGAGATGATTTGCCTTCTTCCACGCCCGCGCGGGGGATAAATCCCCGCGCTGATTTTCGATGCCCCCGCAAGAGGCGCAGGGGCAGAATCTTACGAAGAAAGTAATGCAAGTTGAGGCTGATTCCATCGCAGAGTTGGTTTGACGATCGTCGATAGTGGGGTGTTCGATTGTCCATCGTCAAAGGTCTACGGCCGGGTTTTCAACGATGGTCCATGGTCGATAGTCTTTCTTATTCGCTGAATTTTCCACAAAACCCCTCATTTTTTTGATGATATTGACAACTCTAAAATTATGAATATAATGTGACCGTATAAATAATATAGTCACAGAGATACAGGAGGCGAAATAATGCCAAAAGCCTTCTCCGTCGAGGAAAAGGAGCGGATCCGGTCCGCGCTCCTGGAAAAGGCAAGCGAGCTTTTTGCGCGCTACGGGCTGCGCAAAACCAATATCGAAGACCTGACCGGAGCGGCGGGAATTTCCAAGGGCGCTTTCTACGATTTCTTCCCTTCAAAGGAGGCGCTGTTCCTTGCGCTATTGAACGGGGTGGAGAAGGCCCAGCGGGAAAAGATAGCGGAGTTCGAGCTCGACCCCAAACTCTCCCCGGCGGATAACCTGAAGGCGGTGCTGCGGTTCGCTTTCCGGTATTGGGAAAGCAGCAATTTGCTGAGCCGGTTTTCCAAGGAAGATTACGCGTACCTTTTGCGAAAGCTTCCGCCGAATGCGATGACGGAAAACCTGCACGCGGATGAATCTTTCATCGCCGGCTTGATTGATGAGTGGAAACGGGCGGGGCTGCCGCTCGCGCGCGACGTGGAAACCACGATGGGGCTGATGTACGCGCTGTTCTTCCTCAGCCTGCACCGGAACGACCTGCGCGCGGACCTGCACGAAAAGACGATGGAGACGATGCTGGATATCATCGCCGATTATCTTGTCGGTAAATAATGTGCGCCGCGCGGGCCGGTAGAAATATCCCGCAGCCCGCACCTCTTTAAAGGAAGAAAACCCATGCTTGCAGTACGCCAGCTCACCTACTCATATTCCGGCCGCGACCGGCCGGCGATCGAAGCGCTGGATTTCGAAATCCGGCGCGGCGAAATTTTCGGCTTCCTCGGACCGAGCGGCTCCGGAAAATCAACCACCCAGAAGATCCTGATCGGGCTGCTGCCGGGATTCTCCGGCTCGGTGACGGTGTTCGGCCGGCCGCTGCAGGCCCTGGGGTGCGGCTATTACGAGCGGATCGGCGTCTCCTTCGAGATGCCCAATCACTTCCTCAAGCTGACGGCGCTCGAGAACCTGCGCTATTTCGCGGCGCTCTACGCCCGGCCCGCGCTCGCGCCGCAGGCGCTGCTCGCGACGGTCGGCCTGGGCGCCGACGGCGACACGCCCGTCGCCCAGTTCTCCAAGGGCATGAAGAACCGGCTGAATGTGGCGAGGGCTCTGCTGCACGATCCGGAACTTTTATTCCTCGACGAGCCCACTTCCGGACTGGACCCGGTCAACGCGCGCATGATCATGGATCTCATCCGCGCGCAGCAGCAATCCGGCAAAACCGTGTTCCTCACCACACACACGATGACGGTGGCGGAGGAGCTGTGCGACCGGGTGGCGTTCCTGGTCGACGGGCGCATCCGGCTGATCGACGCGCCGCGCGAACTGAAACTGCGCTACGGCCGCCGCCTGGTGCGGGTGGAATACCGCGACGAAGGAAACGCGGGGCGCGAGGATTTCCCGCTCGAGACGCTCGGACGCGACGAAGCCTTCCTGCGGCGGATCCGCGAATCGGCCGTGCAGACCATTCACACCCAGGAAGCCACGCTGGATGAGATCTTCCTCAAGGTGACGGGCGCCGCGCTCGGGCGCGGAGAGGAGGCGGCGTGAAACGGCTCGCGGCTTCCCTGCTGTGCGATATACGGCTCCAGCTGCGCAACGGCTTCTACGCCGCCAGCGTGTTCGTGACGGCGGTCTGGGCGGCGGTGTTCTCGCAACTCCCGCACTTCGACGCCTCGGGCGTGTGGGCCGGGATGGTCGCCGCCAATCTGTTTATCACCACCTTCTACTTCATCGCCGGCCTGGTGCTGCTCGAGCGCGACGAGGGTTCGCTGGCCGCGCGCTCGGTCACACCGCTCCGGCCGCGGGAATACCTGGTCTCCAAGGTGCTAACGCTTTCGGCGCTGGCGGCTGTTGAAAACACGGTCCTGACCCTTCTCCTGGCCGGGCTCGGCTTCCTGCGCGCCGGCCCCGGCCTGATCTTCCTGATTCTCGGGATCGTGCTGCTCTCGGCAATCCTGTGCCTGGCGGGATTCGTCGTCATCGCCCGCTACCGCTCGATCAACGAGTTCCTGATGCCTTCGATGGTGTACGTCTTCGGGCTGGGATTGCCGCTGATAGATTTTTTCGGATTGTGGCGCAGCCCGCTGTTCCTCCTGCACCCGATGCAGGCGGCACTGGCGCTGATGCGCGCGGGGTGGGAGCCGCTCTCACCCGGGGAGGCGGCCTACGGCCTGTTGTATCCGGCGGCCGCGATCGCGCTGCTGTACATTCTCAGCCGGCGGGCTTACAAACACCTGCTGCTCACGGCGTAAAGAAAGGATTTCATGAAAGCCATCCGCGCGATCCGCGCGCTCGGGCCGGTGGACGCCCGCAGCATCTGGCGCGACGAGCTCCTGCCCTGGTTCGTGATGATCCCCCTGATCATGGGAGTGGGTGTGCGCTATCTGATTCCGTACGCCGCCGGGTTGATCCGCCAGGCCGCGGATTTCGACCTGGCGCCGTATTACCCGCTGCTCCTCAGCCTGCTGGTAATGACCATGCCGCTTATGGCCGGAACGCTGATCGGCTTCCTGCTTCTGGATCAGCGCGACGACCGCACGCTGATGGCGCTGCAGGTCACACCGCTTGGCTTGGACGGCTACCTGGTCTACCGCCTGGCGCTCCCGCTCGCGCTCAGCGTGCTCTTCACCGTGGTAATGATCCCGCTGACCGGCCTGGCGCAAATAGGATCGATCGAACTCATTCTGGTATCGCTCTCGGCCGCGCCGCTTGCGCCAATCATGTCGCTGTTCCTCGTCCTGTTCGCGGAGAATAAAGTCCAGGGCTTCGCACTCACCAAGGCGACAGGCGTGATCATGGTTCCGGCGGTCGTGGCCTACTTCGTGCCCGGCATCTGGCAATGGGCGTTCGGGGCGATCCCGACCTTCTGGCCGGCGCGGTTTTACTGGGCGATGCAGGATGGCGATCCGTCCGCAGTCTGGATCCTGCTCGCGGGCTGGGCGTACCAATCAGCGCTGCTGGCATTTTTACTGGCCCGCTTCCGGCGCATGCCGCAGAAGTAGACGGCTGACCATGAACAATCGACGATCGACCATCGAGAAAACCTGACGGTGGACGATCGGCCAACCGATGACGTATGAATGTTGCCCCGGAGGAATATCGTTTGCTAGAGCGCTTGCGTTTGCCGATCCGGAAAAAGAGATCGGATACACCTACGCCATGAACCACATGGGGTACTCGGTTTCCGGCGACCGGCGCGAGCGCGCGCTGCGGGAGGCGGTGTACCGCTGTGTGTAAAACCGACGGTCGACCATGGACCATCGACCATCGGAAAGGCAACCATCGGCGAACGAAAAACCGACGATGGACAATGGACCATGAACCATGGACGGTTGAAGAACCGATCATCGGAGGAACGCATGATTGTCATCTCTGCATCGGCGCGGATGAAAAGTTCCAAGCAGGAGCTTAAAACCTGCCTGGGCCGTCTGAACGAAATCTATCCCCGGTACAGTCCGGAAGAACACCTGCGCTGCGACTATGTGCGCGGGGACCCGCTTCACGAGGGATCGATTTTATATTTTGAGGAGCGGCTCGCGGGAAAAATCCATCACATGCGATACCGGGTGGCTTCGGTGATTGAGGATGACCGTTCCCTCACGGCCGTCTTCCGGGCCATGTTCCCCCGATCCTTATTAAACATTTCGGCGGCGTTTTCGGTCGTGGAGGATTCGGAGGGTGTGGAATTATCCCGGACCCTGAAGGCGGGTTTCGAGCACCCGATCCTCGGCGGCTGGATGGACGGATTGATTCATTGGGCATTGGGAAAGGGGTATGTGGAGGAGATGAGCGAGCACAGCCGGGAGGATATCGGCAAATTGGCGGAGTACATCGCCCGGAATATGCTGGCATCCGACCATCGACGATGGACCATCGACAATCGACCATCGTGTAAATAAAAAAATTGCATTTTGCCCCGAATGGGCCTGCCCCCGCGCCTGCCCTCGTGAAGTATCCCTGCTCGAATTTGCTGCATGAGCAGGGATGATTACGAAGCGAGGGTGTTATTGGCGGGGGCATTGTGTTCCAGAGCGGGCATTCATGCCTGCGAAGCATGGCGGATGTACTGAGACCGTATTGCGATCCGAAAAGTGAATTGCCTTCTTCAACGCCCGCGCGGATAAACGACGCCCCCGCATCGTTCGCGGGGGCATGCTTTTCAGAGGCAAGGTGCAAGGTGAAGATGATTCCATCGCGGGATTGGTTTACCGATCATCGATGGTCGACAGTCGATGGTCGGATTTTCCGCGATGGTCTGTGGTCCATGGTCGATGGGCGATCGTCGATCGTCGATCCTCATGCCCACGTGAACCCGCCCACACCCGGACGGACATATATGGTGATTAAGGGAAGGACGGCGTCCGTGCAGCGTGTGATGCGCACATCGTAGAATCCCGCCCGCAGGGTGAAGTCCTTGCGTGTGCCGACGGCAAACGAGCCGCCGGTATCATGGTTGTAGATTTCCTGCCAGGCCGGCAAGGCCGCCGTGCGGATCTGGATGTGGCAGATGCTGTACGGCAGGTTGTTCTGGATAAAGAAATCCACGTCG
>CAZYSF010000278.1:0-5168 GCA_964649635.1 uncultured Anaerolineales bacterium
AACCGGCGGCCGTTTTTTTCTCTTCTAAAAACCTCCCGGAGGGCACCCCAGTTCCACGTATATGCCGATGTGCACCACCTCGTTTTCATTCGGGGCCAGGTTCACCGTCACCTGGTGCGGCGTGGTGTATTCGATCCAGCCCGAATACACGTGGCTCACGCAATACGCGCCGGCCGGGATGTCCGCGAAAAGGAATTTGCCGTCGGCGCCGGGCGTCGCGCTTTTATACCCCGCGGACGGGCAGGCGCCCTGGCCGAGCGTGATCTGACCGGCGTTCGAACCCGGTTCCCCCGCATCCAGGATCCCGTTGTGCCAGCCGGCGAGATTGTCGCAGGTCCCGTCGAGGAAAAGCGTGCCGGAGATCGTGCCGTAATACATGCACAGCCCCGGTTCGGCGCCCGTAGGCGTGAACCCGAAGGCGTCGCGGCAGGTGTTATCGAATCCGGAAAGCGCTTTCACCGGGTAGAGATCCGACTGCGCCGGCAATGGCGAGCCGGCTTCGGCCGCGGTGAAGTGGTCGTTGTAATCGAACCAGTCCGATCGGCGGATCCCCTCATCCGCCAGCCCGTTCCAGATGAATTGCGTTGCGTTGGCGAGCACCGAATACTTGAAGGCGAGTTGAATCTTGGTTCCCCCGCCGGTTTGCCGGATCCACGCCAGGTCCGGATCCGCCCCCTGCCCGTCGGCAAACAGTTTTCGATCGTATCCGTCCGCGTTTGGATTCGACGGATTGCTCGTCTGCGGATTCGCACCGCCGACATCGTTGTTCCCGTCCTCCCACACTTCCACCCCGAGGGTGGTCCAATCCGCGCTGGAAGGCGAGACTCCCCAAACCAGGAAATCGCCGCGCCCGTCCTTATCCGTATCAAACTCCGCCCCATACACCGTTTTGCCGACGCCTTGCGCGCGCGCGGAGCTGGATTCAAAAGTGAGATACACCCAAGGCGCGGCGATCCGCATCTCCACCCGCTTCAGATCCACGTCGGAAAGATATTCCATCGTCTCGGCGGTGTACGGCCGCTCGAAGCGGTTGCCGGCGAAGTTATCCGAACCGGCTGGCACCCGCTTCTGGGGCGCATAATCCCGTGTTTCCGGATCGGTGATATAGCGGGTGGTTCCCGTTGTTCCCGGCGGCGTCACCAGGTGGGCGACGGTGAATGTCGGAGTATGGGTGGGGATAACGGACGGCGCCGTCTCCGAGGGAGTCGGCGCGCCCTGCGCCGTTTCAAGCCCGCCCGCTCCGCCCGTCTGCGGTGTCGCCGTGACGACGATCACCTGCCCCGTAGCACTCCCGGAGAGAGCGCACGCCGGGCCGGCCATTACGAGGATTCCCAGCATGGATAGTATCCGCAAGCTCTTCCGAACCGTCATGTTTTCCTCCCAGGGTAATTTTCAGAATTGTGCCCGAAATGCGTTCGTGCCAATATACACCAGCGGCTCAACTGTTGCCAAGCTCTTCGAACCGGGTTCGGAGGATGCCCGGTCCGGAACGGAATAAAAAACCGGCGCGGCCCAAATGACCGCGCCGGTTGCTGTTATGTGGCGCTCCCGATTCTCACTCCGGCGGATCGATCCAGTAGATCCCGAAGTTCACCACCTCCGACTCGCCGGGGGAGAGGGTGACGGTCACCGCGGCCGGCGTGGTCCTGTGTTGGAAGGGGCTGAGGAGGTAACTGTGACTGACGCAGTAAGTGCCGATGAGCAGGTTGTTGAACGCGTACGCTCCCCCAGCCGCATTCTTGAATCCGGTCGTCGGGCAGGCTCCCTGGCCGAGATTAACCGTTCCCAGGGACGCCACCGGTTCGCCGGAGTTGAATACCCCGTTGTCGTCATAATCCCGGAAAACCGTTCCGGAAATGTTGCCGTAGTACATGCACAATCCGGCTTCCGTTCCGGCCGGGGTGAACCCGTAGGCGTCGCGGCAGGTGTTATCCACGCCGAACAAAGCCTTGAGCGGATAGAACTGGGTTTGGATCGGAAGCGGCGAGCCGGCGTCCGCCTGGGTGAAATGATCGTTGTAATCGAACCAGGCTGGATTGCGGACGCCCAGGTCCGCCACGCCGTTCCACAGAAATTGCGCTGCGTTATTTAGCACCGAATATTTGAACGCCAGCTGGGCTTTCTTCCCGCCCTCGGTTTGGCGGATCCACGCCATGTCCGGGTCGTCGCCCACGCCGGATGCGACCAGGTTCTTGTCATATCCGTTGCCGGTGTCCCAGGGAGCGTTCGCGCCCTGTGGGGTCGGCCCGCCCACGTCGAAATTGGTGTCCTTCCAGACCTCGACCCCGTCGCTGGTCCAATTCCCGTCCGCCGGGGAAGCGCCCCAGATCAGGTATTCCCCGCGGCCGTCCTTGTTGAGGTCGAACTCCGCGCCATACATCGTTTGCCCGATCCCCTCCGCGCGCGGTTCGACGAATTCGAAGGTGATGTAGATCCACGGCGCGGCGACCTTCAGCTCCACCCGGATCAGATCCACGTCCGAAAGGTAGTCCATGGTTTCCGCGGTGTAAGGCCGTTCCCAGCGGTTGTTGGAATACTCGTCGCCGCCGATCGCCTTTTTCTGCGGGGCGTAGTCCTTGGTCTTGATATCGGTGATGAAGCGGGAGGTCCCCGTGGTTCCGGGCGGGGTCACGAGGTGAACGATGGTCAACGTCGGCGTGAGTGTCGGCAATGCCGCGGGGATTGTTTCCGATGGCGTCGCTTCCGCCTGCGCCGGCGCCTGCCCGGCGGTTTCACCCGCCTCCCGGGTCGCCGTGACGACGATCACCTGCGTCGTGGGCTGCCCGGCGAGGATGCACGCCGGCCCCAGGATGCCAAGCGTCATCAAAACTGCCAGTCTGTAAGTTCGATTGCGGTGTGTCATCTTTCCCTCCTGTAAAACCGCCTGCCTGCCGTTCAACGATGGAAAAGCGAGCGGGATGGAACGCTTGCCGTTGTCCGCTTTTCCGTCCGAAAGAAACCCTTATTCAGGTCTCAGGTCCGCCAGCATTGCCGGTCCTTTAGGACAGGAACCGGCCGCTGTTTTCTCCAAAGGGCCTCCCCGGCCGGCCTCCTCACCAGGGAACGGCCAGGTTGACAACCTCGTTCTCCCCGGGTGAGAGATTAACCGTGACGGGGGGAATGGAAATGGGGTGTGGAATCGCATGGATCAGTCCGACGCAATAGGTGCCATGGGTGAGCGCCGGGAAGGAATAACGGCCTTCCGCATCCGTCACCGCCGTGCGGAATCCCGCCGCCGGGCAGGCGCCCTGGCCGAGCGAGACGGTATCTCCGGCGATCATCGCCATGGTCAGTTCCGTGGCATCCAGCGATCCGCTGTGATCGATATCCCACGCGACCTGCCCGCGGATGGTTCCCTCGTACAGGCACAAGCCCGCCTCGGAACCGGCCGGGGAGAAACCGTACGCGTCGCGGCAGGTGTTGTCGATCCCGAACAGCGCCTGGAGCGGGTAGTAATCGGCCTGGAGCGGAAGCGGGGATCCGGCTTCGCCCTGGGTGAAGTGATCGTTGTAATCGAACCAGTCCGGCCGCCGGACGCCGTTATCCGCCAGACCGTTCCACAGGAACGCGGGCGCGTTCCCAATCGCGGAATACTTGAACGCCAGCTGGATTTTCAGCCCGCCCTCGATCTGCCGGATCCACGCCAGGTCCGGGTCCGCCCCCTGCCCGCCCGGGAAGATCTTCTGATCGTAGCCGTTGCCGCCGGTCCAGGGAGCGTTGGTCGATTGCGGCGAAGGGCCGCCCACATCGGCGTTCGAATCCTTCCAAACCTCGACTCTGTCCGCGGTCCACTTTCCGTCCGCCGGGGAAGCTCCCCAGATCAGGTATTCTCCGCGCCCATCCCGGTTGACGTCGAACTCGGCGCCGTACATCGTCCGGCCCGTCCCCTCCGGGCGCATCCCGGCGATGAAAAACGTGATGAACACCCACGGCGGCGCAATGCGCATCTCGACCCGGATCAGGTCCACATCCGGGAGGTACTCCATCGCCTCGGCGGTGTAAGGCCGCTCGTAGCGGTTGTTCTGGTACACGTCGGATCCGGAAGGGGATTTCTTCTGCGGGGCGTAATCCCGGGTCAACGGATCGGTGATGTAGCGCGTGGTGCCGGTCGCGCCGGGCGGGGTCTGGGTATGGGCGGGAGTCACGGTCGGCATGGGGGAAAACGTCGCCGTGAGGGTGGGCGTGTCCGGCGGCAACGGGGTTTCACTTATGGTCGGTGCCGGCGGCAGAACGCCCGCCACGGTGACGGTCGGCGAGGGGAAGCGTCCGCCGGCGGAGGTGGAATATTGGATGACCGACAGCGCAAATGCGGTTTGCGTCGCCGCATCCTTCGCGGCCGCACCGGTGACGAAGTTGCAGCCGAGAAGGATAAAAAAGATCGGGTAGAAAATCCGCTTGCGAATAGGCATGGGGTTATGCCGCAGGACCGGCATTGGAAACCGCTTCTGATAATCCTAATCCAGGTTGCCGCAAGCTATCATTGGAGATCATTGTGAAAAGTTCCCTCCCGGAGCACATTTCCAGCCGGCAAACCGGCCGGTCCGGCCCGGCGGATGGGGAAGCGCGTCTCGGAGCCGGGGTTCCCATGCCCCCCAATCCCGCCCACGGTTCCGCCGCGGGCCTGGGGGCGTTTTCAACGGCAATTCCCCTAATTGTATGTTGAGCAGGGAGGGGATGCAATTCTTCCATCCCGCCTCACCCCTTCCCCCTCTCCCGGAGTAATTCCAGGAGAGGGGGAAGGGGACGGGGGATAGGGGTGAGGCGGGATGACGGAGAGACGAATCAAAAGCGGCCCTTGCGGGCCGCTTTCAATTCTCATCCGTGTTTCCGTGGATCGGATCCTTTACTTCGTCGGCGAAGGCGTTGGAGTCGGTGTTTCGGTGCGGGTCGCGGTCGCCGTGCGGGTCGGCCCCGGTGTCCGGGTTTGGGTGGCGGTCGCGGCGGTGCCGGTGTCGACGATCGTGATCGAAAGGATCTTGTCCGCCGTGGTCAGCTCGTTCAACAGCGACAGCGCTTTATCGCCGATCAACCGTCCGAAGGCCGTATTCTTCCCGTCCAGCGCCTTGTTGGTCACCATCAGAATGTAGATCTGTCCGGCGCTGGATTCGGTCGCGCCTTCAGGCGTCCAGTATCCGAGCGCGCCGGCATCGTTCGAGCAGCCGGTTTCG
>CAZYSF010000279.1:0-4253 GCA_964649635.1 uncultured Anaerolineales bacterium
CGGGGTTGAAACCCCTCGCTTATGGCATGGAAGCCCTTTGGGCTTGCATGATATAAGGCAGGGCTTTAGCCCGACGGGCGATTCGCGAGGGCAGCCGCCGGCATGACGATCAAAAAGACGTCATCCCGGCGTGTTTTAAGCCGGGATCCATCCCGCTCCCATACATAAACCTTCTCCAATTCTCATGGGTGCCGGCTGAAAGACCGACGCGGTCTCGCATTTTTTCTTCCGCGTCTGCGGCGCTCGAATGCAAGCCCGCGTCGGTCTACTCACGCGGGCATGACGAATTGAGGGATTCCTGGATGCCCGATACGATCACTCGGGCATGACGGCGAATCATGCGATCGTCATCCCGGCGTGTTCGAGGCCGGGATCCATCCCTCCCCCATACATTAACTTCTCCAATTCTCATGGGTGCTGGCGTAAAGACCGACGCGGTCTCGCATTTTTTCTTCCGCGTCTGCGGCGCTCGAATGCAAGACCGCGTCGGTCTACTCACGCGGGTTTACGAACTGAGGGATTCCTGGATGCCCGCTTAATCCACCCTCGCTCCGCAAACATCACCACTCATAGAACATAAGGCGAGTGGTGATGCTCCGCGAGGGCAGGCGCGGGCATGACGGACGTTTATGTTTAGATATAGTAATAAATGATTTTCTCTGCGCCCTTTGCGTCTTAGCGGTGAGGTTTCTCTTCTTCCTTCCCCCCGAACGCCGACGGCAGTAACTTTTCCAGCGTGGTGACCTGGCAGATCCAGGCCTCTTCGTCGGCCATGATCACTTCCAGCTCCATCCCGAATTCCGCGAGCGCCTGGCGGCACGCGCCGCACGGCGAGGCCCCGTCCCGAGTGACCACCGCGATCGCGCGGAACTCGCGCTCGCCCGCCGCCGCGGCCGTAAATAGCGCCACCCGTTCGGCGCACAGGCCGACCGGGGAGGAGGCGTTTTCCACGTTCGCCCCGGAGTACACCCTGCCGCCGATCGTGCGGATCGCCGCGCCGACCGGATACTTGGAATACGGCGCGTAGGCGTTGCCGCGCGCGGCGCGCGCCGCCGCCACCAGTTGCTTGCGTTCCTCCGCGCTCAATTCATTTTTTAGGGGCATTGGTTTTCCGCATCTTTTTGGCCGGCACGCCTACAACCACCGTCCCCGCGGGCACGTCGTGCGTGACGACCGACCCGGCCCCGGTCTTGGCGCCCTTTCCGATCTTCACCGGCGCCACCAGCATCGTATCCGATCCGATGAACGCCCCTTCGCCGATCTCGGTCTTGTGTTTCCGCTTGCCGTCGTAGTTGCAGGTGATCGTCCCGGCCCCGATGTTGGCCCCCGCCCCGACGGTCGCATCGCCGAGGTAGGAGAAGTGGCCCATCTTGGCGCCCGCGCCCAGCCGCGAGTTCTTCGCTTCGCCGAAGTTGCCCATATGCACGCCGCGTTCGAGGTGGGAGCCCGAGCGCAGATGCCCGAACGGCCCGATCGAGACGTCCTCCTCGAGGGTCGCATCCTCCACCACCGAGCATTCCACCTTGCAGCGGTCGCCGACCGTGCTGCGGCGGAGGATCGAATTCGGTCCGATCACGCAGCCGCGGCCGATGGCCGTCTTGCCCTCGAGGTGCGTGTTCGGGAGGATCGTCGTGTCCTCGCCGATCACGGCTTCCAGCGAGATGTACGCCGTCGCCGGATCCTGCATCCCCACCCCCGCCTCCATCCAGCGCTTGTTGATCCGCCGGCGCAGGACGGCTTCCGCCTCGGCCAGATGCGCGCGGGTGTTGATCCCGATCCATTCTTCCTCATCGGCAACGGGTATCGCCGTCACGCCGCCCTCGCGCGCCGCCATCGCCACCAGGTCGGTCAGGTAATACTCGCCCTTGGGAGAGGTCTTCACCTGCTCCAGTTTTTCCCACAGCCACCCGGCGCGGAAGCAGTACGCCCCCAGGTTGATCTCCCTGACCGCTTTTTGTTCCGGCGTGAGGTGCGCGTCCTCGACGATTTCCGCCACGTTTCCCGCCCCGTCGCGGATCACCCGTCCGAAAAACCGCGGATCGTTGCCGATGCCGGTCAGCATCGCCAGCGGCCCGGCCGCTTTTTTACCCGCCTCCGCCAGCTGCCGCAGCGTCTCCGGCCGCCAGAGCGGCATGTCGCCGTAGAACACCATCACGAAATCCGCCTTGCCCCGCAGCGCGCCTTCCGTGCGGCGGACTGCGTCGGCCGTCCCCAGGAGTTCCGGCTGGAGCACGAACTCGGCCCGCGAGCCCGCCGCGGCCCGAACCGCGTCCGCCCCGTGGCCGATCACGAGCACCGGCCGCTCGGCGCTTACGCCCGCGGCGATGTCGAGCGCCAGGAGCACCATCGGCCGCCCGCACAGCGGGTGCAGCATCTTGGGAAGGGGGGATTTCATCCGGGTCCCAAGCCCGGCGGCGAGGATGATTGTCCGAAGTGTCATCGCATTATCCTTAGAGCCCGTCTTTTGAGTGCGGATCAGCGTCCGCCGGTGAAAATGAAACGAAGACTTCCCGACCCAGAGATTCGCAAACCTCTTCGAGTCCTTGAGTCTTCGTTTGCGTCGAGGCTGGGGCGCCAGGTTTCGAACCTAGATCCACGGATTCAAAGTCCGGTGTGCTGCCGTTGCACCACGCCCCATCGGTTGTTGCGCGCGGGAATTGTAGCACAGGAAGATGCGGCGGGGACGCGGTGCCTTAATTGAAAACCCGGTAGGGTGTGGGCGTGGCGTCTTCGGGGGCCAGGCCGAGTTTTTCGGCTTCGTCGAAGGTGAGCTTGCCGGGCGAAAGAAATCCGCCCGCTTCCAGAACCGCGTCGTCCCAGAAGGTCTTCGCCTCCTGGGATTCCACCAGCTGCTCGCCGAGATTCCATTCCGGTTCGGTGATGCCGCCGCCCACGGTCTGCTGAACCCAATCCGGCATGGGGACCACGCCGGAAGACGCTTCCTGCATCAATCGGTCGGTGTGGAAGACCTTTTCAAGCCGGCGCACGGCTTCGCTGATTTCATCGAACAGGGTTTGGGCGGGGATCGGTTTGGAAAGGAAGACCACCAGGCTCGGGCCGCTCGGCATCGGCGAGACGATCATCTGGCGCTTCTCGCCCGACACGTGAAAGATCGACGGCGGGTCATCCTTGATCTTCCCCAGGAACGGCACGGTGCGGTGCAGGACCGCGGACAGGGAATGCTGCACGGATTCCATGTCCTCTTCCATCACTTCCAGCACGTCGCCGGCGCGGTGAGTCGCCTGCCCGCTTTCCTGGCACAGCCAGGCGGCGTCCGCGTCCAGCTTCTGGCGCAGGTCGGTCAGGACTTTCGCGGCGCGGTCTTCGCTCGGCTGGAATTCCTCGCCGGCGAGGATCGAGCGCACGGCCAGGAGGAATTCCTCCATCGGCAGGGGCTTATTAAAGAAAGCGCGCACGCCGAGCCGCTCGGCCAGCGAGCGGATCGCGGGTTCGGAAAAGCCGGTTGTGACGATGACGGGGATGTTGACTTTCTGGATCTGCCAGCGCTCGACCAGTTCCAGGCCGCTGATGCCCGGCAGGCGGACGTCGATCACGATCAGGTCCGCTCCGTGTTCGGCCAGCTCGAGGGATGCTTCCTCCGCCGAGAGGGTGTCGACAACGTCCAGCGACGGATCCATCAGCTGGATCGCGCTATGGATCATCCGCGCGATTTCCCGCTGATCTTCGACGATCATCACGCGTTTGCGGCCCATGCATTCGATTTTAGCACATCTGTGCAAGCCGGGTCATCAACCCTTTAGTCCGCGTCCGCGCATTCCTCGGGGCGGGTATAATTCCGTGGATGAAAGAAAGCGCGCCGGCCCCGCGGCCACGCACCATGCTGTACGCCGTCCTGGGAGGGATCATTGCGGCGACGATCCCCTTTTACTGCTCGGCCGTCTTCCTGATCGTCCTCCACCCGACTCCCACGCAGGGTTCCTCCCCGAGCTACACGGCGCCTGTTATTCCCACGCGGCAATTCCCGCTGCCCGCCACCGCCACGCCCCCGCTCGGGCCTCTGCTCACCTTCACCCCGACCAACACCGCCTTCATCCCGCCCACCCCGACCATCACCCCGACCCCGACCGAAACACCCCCGCCCACGCGCACCCGCACGCCCGTCCCGACCGACACCCCGCAGCCGACCAGCACGCCGACCGAGGCGCCTTCCAACACCCCGGCAACGCCATAGAGTCATCCCGAGGAGCGCCTTAGTCCGTCAATCCGAGGAGCACCTGCAGTCCGTCATTCCA
>CAZYSF010000280.1:0-1502 GCA_964649635.1 uncultured Anaerolineales bacterium
CGAGATGCGCATCGTCATTCACAACCTGACCAAGGAATTCGAGAAAGGCGACGGCAGTGCCCGGGCGCTTGGCGGAGTCAGTCTCGAAGTCAGAGACCGCGAGTTCTTCGGCATCATCGGACCGACGGGCTGCGGCAAGACCACGCTGCTGCACATCATTGCCGGGCTCGATGCAGCGACGACCGGCTCTGTGGAATTTGTCGGTGAAAAAAGAACTCAATCCATGGTTTCCATGGTCTTTCAGGATTCCGCTCTCATGCCGTGGCGAAACGTCGAGGATAATGTTCCGCTGGGTTCGGAATTCCGCAAGGAGCCGCCTTCGGTTTCCAAGCGGATCGCCGGCTTCTTTCTAGAGGTCGTCCGGATGCTGGACTTCGGCTCGGCCAAACCGCACGAGCTTTCCGGCGGGATGAAGCAGAAAGTCGCGATCGCCAGGGCCCTGGCCCATGACCCCGAAGTGATCGTCATGGACGAACCTTTCGCGAGTCTCGATGCCCAAACGCGTCTTATCCTGCGCGAAGAGCTCTTGAGAATTTGGGAGCGCGACAAAAAAACCGTCATCCTGGTCACCCACAATATCGAAGAGGCGGTGATGCTATGCGACCGAATCGCGGTGATGAGCGCGTCGCCGGGAGTCGTTAAATGCGTCTTGCCGGTGGATGTTCACCGTCCCCGTACGATCAGGAGCATGTCGAATCCCGACTTCGCCCGCTGCGTCGACAAAATCTGGGAGATGTTGCGCTCCGAGGTGGATAAGACGATGCGCGAAAACCGGCCTGAAAGGTGAGCAAGCCTAAACGGAAAAAAGAGGGTAAAGCGAGGGCGGGCTTGCTCGCCGTGAAATCGGGTTTGTATTCGGTTCGCCCAAAATCAATTCTGTGCAAACTTGAGACATACGGGAGGATTGGTTTATGAAGGTTGTCCTTTTGAAGAGTGCCGGCTGCCTGATCTGCTCTATAGCGATTCTGACGATAACGGCGTGTGCAACGACCCAAACCTCTCAAAACTTTACTCCGATCCTCGCGAATCCGGAAAGACCGAACGAAGAGCGTGCTCTGGATGCGACCCGTAAGCCCGATGAAGTGCTGTCATTTTACGGCGTCAAGGCCGGCGATAAGGTAGCCGATATTTGGGCCGGCCGCGGTTACTATACCGCGATCCTTGCTCAAGTGGTCGGCCCGCAAGGGGTGGTTTATTCGGCCAGGAAAAGGGAATATTAGATCAGGTCAACCTAATTTACGTCTCCTGCGTGCTTGCAGTCAGCATCTTCCTATTTATGGAAACCTTCCTAAGCAAGCCGCGCCCGCACTTCCTGGGTGCCTGGACGATTCTGGCGGGGGCTTTTTTTCATTAAAGTCATTCTTTCCATAATCAGGTTGAGGAAATCTTACTTGCTAAGTGAAAAACAAAGCCATGCGGCTAAAAATCCGCCGTAATTGCCGAGAGCATAACCAATCAGAGCCATTAAAATACTTACAGGCACAAGTTTTTCATTATGATGC
>CAZYSF010000281.1:0-3180 GCA_964649635.1 uncultured Anaerolineales bacterium
CGGTATCCGAGTTGGCCGCCGAACAACCCACCATTGATTTGTGCCTGCCCGGAGTGACGAAACTCCATTGCACCGGCGCCGATTGGGCCGAGATGGACGACGTCATCATCAGCGTCTTCAGCATCCTGCGCGCTCCGAGCACTGCGGTAACGCGGTTGCCCGGTGACCTCGGCGGATGCCTGGAGAACGGCTGGTCCTATGCGGCGGATAAATCCGGATTGGCGCAGTGCGGCGGCCACCGCAGCGGGATGCATGTCTCCAAGTACTCGTCATCCAAAATCGAGAGCCTGCTTGCCACCGGCGCCCCGAACACGGGGTTCGTGCTGGTGGAGATCAATTATCACTACTGGCAAATGCTATCCCTGCCATGGTTCACGCAGTTTGTGCCGGATCCGATCGAACTTAACCTGTACGCCCTGTGGCCGCTGGTCTCGGCTGAGCCGACCTCGACCCCGAAATAGCGGAAGGACGGAAGCGGTATGCGATTCTTCAACGATTGGAATTTGCGCAGGCGGTTTCGGGCATCCGGCCAGGCACTCATCCTGATCGTCCTGACCTTCATGGGACTGTTGCTGTTCCTCGGGTTGATGGTGGACCTGGGCCAGATATTCCTCGCCAAGGGGTATTTGCGCCGCGCCGCGGACGCCGGTGCGCTGGCCGCCGCCGCGCAATTCCGGGAGAACCGCGGCATCACCGAGATGCGTGCCGCGGCGGAAGAAGTCGCGCACATGAACGGCATCCAGCCGACGACGATCGACGTACAGACCTGCAAGGAGGGCGACCCCGGCCCGGACACCACCCTTTGCGCGCCATCGGCGAGCGTGATGCCGAGGAAGAAGGTGCGGGTGACGATCACCCTCGACTATCCGCTGACCTTCCTCGCGCTCCTGAACATTTATACCGTGCGCCTGGTGGAGACCTCCGTCAGCGAGGCGGCGGCCATGGACGTGATCCTGGTGATCGACGTCTCGGAATCCATGACCTGGGATGTTGGACTTTCTGATACGGCCTATGGTAACGATCTGCGGGATCCAAACGTGTGCAATCCGGACGATTGTGCCCCGTTCAACGACGTGAAAGGTGCTGCGGCGAGTTTCGCCAGCGAGATTTTAAATAAAGACCCCAGCGAAGAGGAAGACCGGCTGGCGATTGTCACCTTCGCCTCGGGATGGCAGGCCTCCCCCTTGGGCACGCAGGTATATTTGGACTGGACGAATGATTCGGCCGTCGCGACCCCGACCATCGCCGGGCTGACCGTTTACGATCCCGGGATCGTATGTCCCTGGGATGGCGGCGGAACCGGCGATTGTGACGGTACGGCCACGGTTCCCGGCGCCTGGTGCCCGGATACCGCCGATGATATTCCGGTCGGGATGTGCCGGTCCTATTCACCCGAGGGGTATTATCGCAACTTCGGGTGCCCGCGGTTCCAGGGAAGTAAAACCGTTCTGGAAGGAGTTGTGGATGGTGTTGAAAACACCATTTCGGCCTGCCTTACGACCAACATCGGCGGCGGGCTGCACGTAGCGGGCAACCAATTCGCGTCTCAAAAGCGGCTGGATGCGCTCTGGGTTGTTGTGATCCTCACCGACGGCGCCGCCAACGCCACGTTGGGCACCGAAGAGGATACGGGAGGCACCGGAACCAACGTCGTCATCCCGGATCCGGGCACCGGGCTGGACGAAGACGAGATCAGCCAGCATTACCCGTTCGGCTTTTGCCCGCCCAACACCTACGAAGCCTGGGGCGACCCGGTTGACTGGACTCAGCCGCACCGCAAGTTCTGCCAGGACGGAGACGCGGACACCTACCACGGCCCGGTGAGTTCGGCGAATTATGACGCCGACGATTTTGCGCGCGACCAGGCCAAGTTCGTCGCCTGTCCAGCCACCAACCCGCCCGCCTCCTGTGGCACCACTTTTGGACAGGGCGCGATCATCTTTACGATCGGGCTGGGGAATGAGATTCTCATGATGGATAACGATACCATCGGCGGTCTGAAGCCCTACGGCGCATCACTGCTGCGCTATATCGCCGCAATCGGCGACGACGGCGATGCGGCCACCAACCCCTGCCTGGGGGAAACGAACTGGGCGAAAAGCTGCGGGAATTATTTCTTCGCGGCGGCCGGCGCCGATCTTGAACGGGTCTTTGAATTGATCTACTCGCGCATCTTCACCCGCCTGACATCATGAGGCGCCTGGGCGTAATGGGCCGTATACGAGGACTCTATGATTACTGAATTGCTTTCCCAACTACAGGCGGGCTCCACTCCTCAAGCAGGCAAGCGCCGCATTCCCGGCCAGGGTCTGGTGGAGTTCGCGCTGATCCTGCCGGCCCTGCTGCTGATGATATTCGGGATCATCGAATTCGCCCGCATCTTCTACTCATGGCTGATCATCACCAACGCCGTCCGGACCGGCGAGCGCTATGCCGTCACCGGCGAATACATGGACAAGTATTGCTCCGCCCTCTACCTGGGCTCCGCCGGCGACGGGGACACGGATTACTGCGAAAAGATCCTTGATGACTCAACGTCCGCCCACGCCAAGGCGCAGGATAGCAACCGGTCGGAGGAAGAGGACATCGCCCGGCTGTACTCGATTGTCGAGGTGACCAATGCCGCCGCCACCGGGCTCCTGCGCGGGACGGAGACCGGCTCGGCCCTCCATCCCAACCTGGTGTACAAGCAGCCGGGCTATTTCCATATCGTCGTCTGCAGCGACCGGGATGATTTCGCCTTCGTGGGAATGGGCGCATCCTCGGATTGCTGGTGCTCCCATTTCGGAGTGGATGAGGACGACGCCGGCAACCCGGAGGGAGGCCTGGTCCGGGTGTATGTGGCGATGACCTTCGAGCATCCGCTGCTCATGCCGCTCATCGCCAACGTGTGGCCGTCCCTCACCCTGCATGCGGAGCGCACGGGCTACCTTGAGCAATACCGAGTCGCGCGCGTGCTGGGCATTCCGCAGGGCGGACCCAAGAAGGCGACCCGCACATTCACCCCGGTGACGCCGTCGCCCACGCCCACGGACACCGCTACGAACACCATTACCGACACGCCGACAATAACTCCGACGCCCACCGAGACCGCGACGTCCACGCCTACGTCAACCTTTACCGAGACGCCGACCCTTACGAACTCGCCGACCCGTACGAACTCGCCGACCTATACGATCT
>CAZYSF010000282.1:0-4252 GCA_964649635.1 uncultured Anaerolineales bacterium
CTGCGCCCCGCTGCCCAGCAGCCGACGGAACAGCGGCAGATCCTCCGGTGTGCTGATGATCAGGATCTCCCGGATCCCGGCCAGCATGAGCATCGAGAGCGGGTAATAGATGATTGGTTTATCGTATACCGGCAGGAGCTGCTTGCTTACCGCCAGGGTCAACGGGTGCAAACGCGTCCCCCGTCCGCCTGCAAGGATTATTCCTTTCATCGCTCCTCCGCCGGTATCATTGTGAATAATTCCTTCCCATCCACTCCTGGTATTCCTTCTTTTTTCGGACACCGGCCACCCAATCCGGGTGCGCAAGATACCAATCCACGGTCTCCGTCAAACCGATTTTCAGAGTATGACGCGGCTGCCAGCCCAACTCCCGCTTGATCTTGGAAAAGTCCAAAGCATACCGGCGGTCGTGCCCGGGGCGATCGGTGACGAATTGGATTAATTGCCGGTGCGGCCGGTGCGGTGAATCCGGCTGCCGGTCATCGAGGATCGCGCACAGCATCTCGACGATTTCCAGGTTCGTAAGATGGTTGCCGCCCCCGATCGTGTAACTGCCGCCGGACGATCCCTGCTTCAGAACCAGGTGGATGGCTTCGCAATGATCTTCCACATGCAGCCAATCCCGGATCTGCCGGCCGTCGCCGTACACCGGCAGCGCTTTACCCTCCAGCGCATTCAAAATCATCAGCGGGATCAGCTTCTCGGGGTATTGATACGGGCCGTAGTTGTTGGTGCAGTTGGTTAGGATGAAGGGCAGGCCGTAGGTATGCCCGTAGGCGCGCACCAGGTGATCACTGGCGGCTTTGGAGGCGGCATACGGCGAGCGGGGATCGTACGGGGATTCTTCGGTCCACGCCGGTTCGCCGGGCGCCAGCGAGCCATAAACCTCGTCGGTCGAGATATGGTGGAACCGCCGCTTCGTGCCGGCCACGGCGGATTCTTCCGTCCAATACCGGCGGACGGCTTCCAGCAGGGAAGCGGTGCCGATGACATTGGTCTTCATGAAAGGGCCTGGATCAAGGATCGAGCGGTCCACGTGCGTTTCGGCGGCGAAATGGAGGACAAGATTGATCTTGTGCTCTTTTAAAATCCGCTCGACAAGCGCGCCGTCGCCGATATCCCCTTGGATGAATGTGTGCCGATCCTGCCCGGGCAGTTCGTTCAGGTTTTCCGGGTTTCCCGAATAGGTCAGCAGGTCCAGGTTGATCACCCGGATTTCCGGATCGCGGCCAAGCACATACCGGATGAAGTTCGATCCGATAAATCCCGCCCCGCCGGTCACCAGCAGCGTGTCCATCCCCATGCTCCTATGCGAACAACTCCGCTTCGGAAAACCGCTTCCCGGAAGCATCTTTCGCGGAAAGGATCGGCGGCCGGCCCTCAAGAAGCGGCCATGGTATCCCCAGGTCCGAGTCGTTCAAAAGCACGGTGCGCTCCGACTCGGGGCAATAATAATCGGAAGCTTTGTAAAGGACCTCGGCCCATTCGCTTAACACATAAAAACCATGGGCAAAGCCTTTGGGTATCCAGATTTGGAGTTTGTTCTCATCGGAGAGAATTTCGCCCACCCAACGGCCGAAGGTCGGCGAACCGCGGCGTAAATCCACGGCCACGTCGAATATTTCCCCGGCGACGGCACGCACCAGCTTGGCCTGGGGTTTTTGGATTTGATAGTGCATTCCGCGCAATACGCCCCGCCGGGATCGGGTTTGGTTGTCTTGCACGAATGGGCCGGTGATGCCGGATGCAGTGAATACATCCTTCCGGAAAGATTCCATGAAGAATCCGCGATCATCGCCGAAAACTTTCGGCGATACGATCTTCACATCCGGGATTCTTGTAGCTCGAAATTCCATGATGCCGTCTCTTACCTCCGCCGTTGATCTGGGGGGTTCCCGAGGTATGTCATATGCTAAACGGCGCCGGGTCCACTAGAAATTTTCGATAGCTCTCTTCCACATCCGCCGACGGGCCGTCCATTTGTACGGATCCCCGCTCCAGCCAGATCGCCCGCTTGCAGATGTCGTTAATCGTCCGGTCGCTGTGCGAAACCAGGATGATCGTCGCGCCGGATCCGAGGAGTTCCTTCATTTTAGTCATGGATTTCTGCTGAAAGCCGGCATCGCCCACCGAAAGGGTTTCATCGATCAAGAGCAATTCCGGCGTCAGGTGAACGGCGACAGAGAAGGCCAGGCGCACGAACATGCCGCTCGAATAATATTTCACCGGTGTATCGATGAATTGCTCGATTTCCGAAAAGTCCACGATCTCGTCGAATTTGCTCCGGATTTCTAAGGTTTGCATCCCGAGGAAACTGCCGTTGAGATAGATATTTTCCCGGCCCGATAGCTCGGTGTTGAAGCCGGTTCCCACCTCGAGCAGCGCATTCACCCGCTCGTATATGGTTATTTTCCCCCTGGAAGGCCGGGTGATCCGGGAAAGCATTTTCAACAGGGTGCTTTTCCCGGCGCCATTGCGCCCGATCAGCCCGACCGATTCGCCGTGTTCGATCTCGAAAGAGACGTCCTTTAGGGCAAAGAATCGTTCGGACTGTTGAAAAAGGGGCTTTTTTTCAGCGCGCCGCATCAGCCAATTAAACGGGGCATTCAGGACCGCCTTGAATGAACCCTGCGGCCCCTCCAGGGCGTGCCGGATCCGGTACTCCTTCCATACGTTCTCGGTCTTGACGGCTAGTCGGCTCATGATTACAGGATATCCGCTATTTTGTTCTCCATCGCCTTGAAGGCAATGGCGCCGCAGAACCAGATCACGATCGCAACGGAGAGCGAGATCACCAGATAGCTGACCTTAGGCAGGTCGCCGACACCCAGGAACATCCAGCGGTAGGAGTCCACCAGGCTGGTTAATGGATTGAAGTAAAAAAGAAACCGGTATTGTTCAGGCGCCAGCGAGACGGGATAAATGATCGGAGTGAGGTACATCCAGATCATCAGTATGAAACTCAGCAGGTTTTTGGTATCCCGGAACACCACCATCAGCGCTCCGAACAGCAGCCCGACCCCGGAGGAGAA
Source organism: uncultured Anaerolineales bacterium (assembly GCA_964649635.1). Lineage (GTDB taxonomy): Bacteria > Chloroflexota > Anaerolineae > Anaerolineales > RBG-16-64-43 > JAFGKK01. The sequence continues at coordinate 3,033 of CAZYSF010000282.1, forward strand.
GAAGATCGTGATCGCGAGCAGCACTGGAAGCAGCAGGTATCTACCGGTGATCGGATAACTGCCATCGATGAGCAGGAAGACCAGGAAAACAATGAAGGAGACGGCGAAGTCGATCAGCGCGTTGGCCACCGTCGAGAGCGGCAATGCCAGCCGGGGGAAATAGGATTTGACGATCACGTGGATGTTCCCCACCAGGCTTAACGCGCTGTTGTTGACCACCTGGGAAAAGAATTGCCACACGACGAATCCGGATAAGAAGAAAATGTGAAACGGGATGCCGTTTGTCGGGACCCTCATCATGATTCCGAAAATGGCGGAGAAAATCAGCATCAGGAGCAGGGGTTGAAGCACAATCCATAAAAAGCCTATTACGGTTTGTTGGAAACGCAGCTTGATATCCCGCCGGACCATAAAAAATATTAATCCCCTATATTCCCAGAGTTCCCTGAAATTCGGCAACTCCAGCGAGGATGGGGGAGTGATCACGACCGGGGACATTTCGGCCGCTCTTTTTTCAACGTTCATTTCGAACCTGTGAAAACAAACATGGCTTCCTGTATGCGCCAAGTCCGGAAGATAGGTTGCTCATGACGGAAAAATGACGCTTGGGCAATCCGCGCTCCGCTCCTTCGACATTCCATTATTGGAATCTCTACTGGCCAGTGCCGATTTGAAACGGCATCCGAACCGCGGGCTTTGCCGGGCCCGGGATCAGACGCCGTATTTTGGGACTAAAATCTGCCGGACGGACAAGTGAAGCGGGATGGCCTCGCGCTGGAAAAGGCGCAGAAGCACTCGCACCCGCTCGCTGCCGGACAGGCGCCCGTCGAAAATGGCTTCGTACCCTTTGAAAGGCCCGTCCTGGATGATGACCGTCTCTCCAAGCCGGGCGGTTGGGGGCGGTTCGCATTTCACCGCATGTAATTCACCGACCCGCTTGCGGATCGCCTGGATCAGGCTATCGGGTATGTACCCGAAGTCGTTCCCGAATTTGACCAGTCCACCGGCGCCGGGAATCCATTGCAGCATGGATTCCCCGTGCTGGGAAATATCGAAATGGACAAAAACATAACCTGGAAAAATCGGGCGGATTTTGCGCGCGCGGGGATTAACGGGTTTGACGGTAATGCACGGCAGGAATGCTTCAATCTCCCGCAGGGTCAGTTGCTCCCAAAGCAGGTTTTCATGATTTGGTTTGCTGTGCAGCGCGTACCAGCGGA
>CAZYSF010000283.1:0-2004 GCA_964649635.1 uncultured Anaerolineales bacterium
AATAAATTCCAGGTTACCGTTTTTATAATAACGCTTTTGCTGACCGGCTGCCGGGGAACTCCCGGCAGGGTTCCGGAACTCAGCGCGACCGCGGTGTGGGTGGGTCCTCTGCCCCAAGCCACACCAACCACCACTCCAACAACCACGGTTGTTCCCGCCATTGCGCCGACTTTTTCACCGACAGCGGACCAGCTTGAATTCGCAGTCCGCGTCTCCAAAGCAGATGTCTGGGATGCGCCCGAAAACGAGGATGATTATTGGAGTCTGCAAACCCAGCTGATCCTTGGTGAGAAGGTTCAGGTGCTCGAAACGCGGGGCGAATGGTCGCGGATCGTGGCGGTGGAGCAGCCCTCGCACAAGGATCCGCGCGGCTATCCGGGGTGGGTGCGCTCGGACCTCCTTGCCCAAGGCTGGCCCGAAGCGGAATATTTCGCCGTGGTGATGAAGGCGCGCACCCGCCTGCGGGCCGAACCGGGCGGGGTACCGGGCATGCTGATCTACCTGGATACGCGCCTGCCGGTGGTGACCACGCGGGAGCAATGGGTCCAGGTGCGCCTGCCGGATGGGACGCAAGGCTGGCTGCCACTCGAGGACGTCCGCCTGACGCAAAATCTGTCGGAGCCCTATCCGGCTTCCGGCCTGTTTGCATTGGCCGAATCGCTCGTGGGCGTGCCGTATAAATGGGGCGGGACAACCTCGGAAGCGCTGGATTGCGCCAGCCTCCCGTACCGCCTCTTCCACGCTTATGGAATCCTGATGAGCCGCGATGCGGACGATCAGGCGCAGGAGGGGGTATTCGTCGGCCGGTACGACGTGCGCATGGGGGATTTGATCTTCGTCTCGGGATTGAGCGGAGGGAAAATCACGCACGAGGTTATCTATTGGGGAAACGACATGGTCTTGGACGCGGATATTGTCAACGGGGTCATGATCCGCCCCATGCCGGATTTCTTTGTTTATTATTATTGGATCACCGCCCGCCGCTTTTTACCGTAGCCCGGAAGCCCTGTACGCAAGGCAAAGGCCGTCCCCGTCAGGACGGCTGGCAATCTTATTAATTTAGTTTTTCCTCAGACTTACTTCAAAAACTGGTACACCGAAACACCGAAAAGAGCCGATAACGCCTGTAATTGATATTCAGATACCGGTGTTTTGGTCTTTTTTTTCGGTAAAATCCGCGTAACTCTTTTTCCGGTCTGAGCAGAATTTATTTAAATTTATATCCATAAAAACCGCATCTACGGCATCTTCTCGATGTTCCAAAGCCGGTAATTGACGAATTGTACTCTTTGCGGAGTGTCGCCTTGATGATTGCCGGAGTCGATAAAAAGGACTCTTTTCCTTTGTATTTGATATGTTCTTCGTCATTGGCATCGCCGGCCAATTCGCCGTTTACGACCATAGCTATTGTAGAACCCTTGAGAATTATTTGTATATGGTTGAGGCCGCCTTCTGCAGCCCTGCTATTTTGCAGTTGTCGGCGTGCCGGATATGGCGGGCTGCTCACATGCGCCAACAAGGTTGTAGCTGTTGCCGAACAACTCGGGCGGCCAGCAGGCCGCGGCAAAGGCCGGCGTGGTGTCGCCGCCCAGCAGGCCGTTGAGGATATCCCGGTATTGCGCCACGGTCGGCACGGGATGTTCGTACCCATCCTGATTATCCTGGCCTGCGCCGGACAGATACACTTTATCCAATTGGATCAGGCTGAGCGCCAGGTCCGGCAATGTGAGGCCATTTAGCCGGCAGAGTTCAGAGATCAACCTTCCGTTAAAATCTCCCCAGGCGAGCGGATCGCGGTAGGAACAGAATCCGGCCGGATCCAGAATCCCGATGGCATAAGAGGGAATCGGATTTACAAAATCGTGAAAACTCCTCGCTTTATGATTCGCATATTCCCCCGCCCTCCCGGAGATTCTCCCGAAGAAAATCGTGTGCATGTATTCGTGAAGGGGAAAATATTGCCCGTCAGGCCGGGCTGCCGTCCGAATCTTCTCCTCGATCGTG
>CAZYSF010000284.1:0-4074 GCA_964649635.1 uncultured Anaerolineales bacterium
GCGAAAGCGATGCGCATTCCATCCGGCGACCAGGCCGGTTTCGATTGAACGGATGCATTCCCGGCAAGGCAGGTCGCGTTGCTATCGAAATCCACTATGCAGATCTCACTATTGCCATAGTCCCCAGACACGAAAGCAAGAAGCTCGCCCCCTTCGCCTGCCGAAGTCGATGGAGATTCCGTATTGGACATGGGCGCCGGTGTGGATGAGGGGAAGATGGCCGGGGATGGGGTCCAGGTCGATGTTCGGGTGGCGATGGGCGCCGCCGGCGACAAGGTCGATGTCATGGCTGCCGCAGGGATCGACTCCAGCCCCTGCCGGGAACAGCCGGAACAGGCAAACACTCCAAGCGATGCGGCCAAAAGAACAATTCCCCGGTGTGAATTCCTATTTCGTTTCATATTCACTCCTCCGCCTGCAGTTCGGATCAGGTTATGGGCTCCTGGAAAAAAGGCGGGTTCCACCGTCCGGTGCGGCTCACCCCGAAATCAAAAACAATTCTCGGCGTCTTTTCCCCCGATCGCATCTAAGTTGGAATATAGCATAGAATATTCTCCCCTCGATTACATTATGGAGTTGTGTCTGTTTTGTAACACTATTTATTTCGCCTGGTAAACCCTTCAATTTTATTTGGATCCTCAGGTGGTTTCCGTGTGCTTTCGTGGGTCAAAAACACCTGCCGCCGGGTGATCCCCCGGCGGCAGTCTACATAACAATAAAGCGGCATCCTCTTGCGGAATTCGGATGCAACAAGTACACTTCGATCCCCGAAAGGTCTGTGCAGATCCTCGTGCGCCGGGCTTTGTCGACCGGTTGCCGTAAAGCGGTTCCGCGATATCTGCTGATCCGAATTAATCTTCGATGCGATATTTCCTTTCCCGTGTCCAAGCATTTTTAGAACGTCCCCCGTGGCGGCGGTATGCCGCGGTGTTCCTGCTCGGGTTGCTGCTTCGCATTCCCGCCCTGCTGCTTGTGATCGCCGATCCAGCGCGGGCCGTTCCGCCGGGCGATGCCCCGGGATATTTGCAGCTCGCAATCAATTTGCTTGGATACGGAGTGTTTTCGCAGGGCACGGGCACTCCGTACCTTCCGGACGCCTTCCGTACCCCCGGGTACCCTTTTTTCCTCGCCCTGGTCTTTGGGACGGCAGGTACTTCGGTCATCGCGGTCGTGGCCGCACAATCCATCCTGCACGCCCTGACGGGGGTGATGGTCCTCCGTTTGGGGGAAAAGGAATTCGGATCCATTCGGGTCGGCGTGATCGGCGCCTTGATTTGGCTGGTCGCGCCTGTGCCGTCCATCTTCGCCGGAATCCTGCTGTCGGAGATCGTCTTTACATCGCTCTTCCTCCTGCTGCTTTGGTGTTTGTCCGCGCCCTCCCTGTGGCGGGCGGCGATCGGCGGCGCCGTGCTCGGCGGTGGAATATTGGTCCGTCCGATCGCCGTCCTGCTCTGGCCGGCCCTGCTCCCGTCTCTGTGCTGGGGCTCGAACGGCCGGCGCGCGCTGGTAAAATGCGCCCTTTTCAGCGCAACCCTGGCGGCGGTTGTGGCGCCCTGGATCTACCGCAACGTGCTTGCATTCGGAAAACCGACCCTGGCGGCGGTGCAAGGCTACAACCTTCTGTATTACAACGCGGCGGGATATATCGCAATGCGCGACGGGTTGAACCTGGGGGAAGCCCGGACGGTCGTCGACGAGCACTATCACAATTATCTGCAGGAGGAGAATTTACATCCGGCGACTATGATGGAGGAATCCGAGGCCATGTCGGCGGCGGCGGCGCGCATCCTGGCGGCGGATCCAATCCGGAGCATTATATTCAACGGCTGGAATAGTTTAAACGGATTCCGACCAGGCGTCTCCTACTTTTTTATGTTTATCGCGCCCGATTCGATGACCCCCGACGACACGATAGCGGGCGAGCTGTCTCCCGCCGCATCGCACCTCGACCGCCCCGAAATCCTCCTCACGACCGTCCTGCTGTCCGCCTTTTACGGGATGCTGTTCCTGCTGGCCGCGGCCGGATTGATCCGCCTGATTTGGACCCGGTCCTGGAAAATCCTGGTATGGCTTGGATTGCCCTGCGCTGTACTGATGTATGCGCCGGGCTTATCCAGCAACGCCCGCTTCCGCATTCCTGTCGAACCTTTTTTATGCCTTCTGGCGGCCGTTGCCCTGTCCGACCTCCTCCCGCGTCTGATCTCCCGCATCACGCGGGCATTCCCGGCGGCCTCCAAGACCCGGGCATTCACCCCCGCGGCGACGGCCGGATCCGATCTGCCAGGCGCATGAGCGGATAAAAAACCGGGCCTCATTTTAAAGAGTCAATGCAGAAACCCATATGTGCGCGATACCGAATAGAACCGACGCCCCGAACATCACCCAGGAGCCCATCAAATAGGAAGAGAGCACGAGCAGGATTACCGGCGCCACCGCCATCGGCAGCGGTAAGCCGAGGAAAGGGGCTCCCAACAACCCGGACGATTGTCCTCCAAGGAAGTACCGCATCCAGCAGAAATAATAAACCGCCAGCGCCAGCCCCATGACGGCCAGTACCGGCGCCGATAATTTTTTATTCAGGTCCAACGGGTAAAAAAAAGGGACGGCCAGGACGGCGAATAAGCCAATCCGCTCCGCTATGGTCAGGCTTATTGGCTCGGCGACGGGTGTTCCCGCATCTCCTTTGGGCAAAATCATCCATGCCGCATTCGGCAGCATCAGCAGGAACGGTACCCATGCCCCGGAATTAATGGTGACGTGGAAGTTGCCGAAAGAGATGTTCATAAATTCCTCCATGCATTTATGATGACCGGACGGCTTGCTGCAGGTAATTATGCCTCCGCCGTTTTCCACCGCAAGGATGGCGGAGGGGAGAATTCGTGCTGATTCCGGGTTGAGATCAGTCAAAAAGCAAGTGTAAAGGATATCTCCCACTTGCGGAATTTGGAGGGTTCAAGTAAACTTTGTGAAATTCTGTTCTGGGGGGGACGTAAAAATGGCCAGCGGACGCGACAAAGCTCTCGAATCGGCTCTTCTCGAGCTGAAAAAGAAATACGGTGACGGCGCCGTCATGCGGCTGGGGGAATCCACGCGGCTTGCGGTGGAAGTCATCCCCACCGGCTCGATCGCGCTCGACATCGCCCTGGGCGTGGGCGGAATTCCCCGCGGCCGGGTATCCGAGATCTTCGGGCCCGAATCCTCCGGCAAGACCACCCTCTGCCAGCACATCGTCGCCGAAGCCCAGAAGCGCGGCGGCAATTGCGCCTACATTGATATGGAACACGCGCTGGATCCGGTCTACGCCGCCAAATGCGGCGTGGATACGGACGCGCTGTACGTCGCCCAGCCGGATACCGGCGAGCAGGCGCTTGAAATCGCCGAGACGCTGATCCGCTCGGGCGGCGTCGACGTGGTGATCATCGATTCGGTCGCCGCGCTCGTGCCGCGGGCGGAGATCGAAGGCGATATGGGCGACGCCACGATGGGCATGCAGGCCAGGCTCATGAGCCAGGCGCTGCGCAAGCTCTCTGCCGTAATCCGCCAGACCAACACCGCGATGATTTTCACCAACCAGTTGCGCCAGAAAATCGGCGTCATGTTCGGCAACCCCGAAACCACCACCGGCGGCCAGGCGCTCAAGTTCTATGCTTCGGTGCGGCTCGATGTGCGCCGCATCCAGGCCATCAAAGTCGGCGAGGAAGTCATCGGCAACCGCACCCGCGTCCGCGTGGTCAAGAACAAGGTCGCCCCGCCCTTCCGCACCGCTGAATTTGACATCATGTTCAACGAAGGCATCTCAAAGGTCGGCGACATGCTCGACCTGGCCACCAAGCTCGAAATTGTCCAGAAACGCGGCGCGTTCTTCTCGTACGGCGATGTGCGCATCGGCCAGGGCCGCGAAAACTCGAAAGAATTCCTGCGCCAGAACCCTGACCTGGCTGCCGAAATCGAAACCGTCATCCGCCAGAAAGCATTGGGCGGCGAGTTGGTCCTGCCGATCGACATGGGCGGCGATGGTGGCGGCGGGGACGAGTAAGTCACCACGATCCCAAAGGTTGATCTCATGAAACGCAA
>CAZYSF010000285.1:0-5193 GCA_964649635.1 uncultured Anaerolineales bacterium
GGAAGCGTAAGCCGCCTTCCGTGCCGTAGAGGCGTGTCTCGTTAGGCGTTTCACCATGCACACCTGCACCGCGCTCATAGTAATAGGTCAATCCAGTATCGAATTCCAGCCAGGCCGCGCCGTGCTGCTCGATATCGCTGAGGGCCACGAGCCGGCTGACATCCCGCAGGCCGCTGCGCGTGAAGCTTCGCGCGGCAAGCAATTCCGGTTTATCGTCGAGCAGGCCAAGGTGGAAGGACAGATCGTACACCCCCCAGTCGATAAACGGCCCGCCGCCGGCCAGTTTTTTATTCATCGCCCAGGCGCCATTCGGATTCCACTCGATGAAGGTGCCGCGGTGGAGGTGATTGTGATGGATATGATAGATCGGACCCAATTTGCCGCTGTCGAGGAGATCCTTGATAAACCGGAACTTGCGGGTCAGGCGGGTGTGCCGGGCGGAGGCGTCGAGGGTGATGAGCTGCGGCGACTGTTCGGCTGACCGGACGATCTGCTCGACGCTCTCCGGCGATTCAGCCATCGGTTTTTCCAGGAGCACGTGCTTGCCCACTTCCAGCGCGTCCGCAAATTGCTGTGCATGCAGGTAGGGCGGGGTGGCGATCGCGACCGCATCGACCGATCGGTCGGACAGGACCTCCCGGTAATCCAGAGTCCACTTGCCGACGCCGAATTCCTCCGCGGCCGCCTTGGTCGTCGCCTCGCTGGCGCTGTTGATCCAGATGACGCTGGCGCGCGGATCATTCCTGAAGCAGCCCGCCAGAATCTTGCCGTACATCCCCGTACCGATGATCCCGATCCTGTAGGTATTCATCGTGCGCTCCCGGGCAGCTAATCCTCCGCCGATTTTGCGCTGCGAATCCGTCCTGCGCGGCGCCGGCAGGGAGTCCGGCTCTCTGCCGGGCTTCCGCCGGATTGTGTGGATTCTACCCGTGATTGCTTTTCCGACTGAAAACTCCATAAATGTGGTTTTTCGCCCCAGCTTGACAACCGGGGTCGTTTGTATATAATGATAGACAGGTTTATATAACAAACCGGTTTACAATACAAGGAGTTGCCATGGATAAGCAGATTGAAACCGCCGTAAGGCGCGGACGCGCGTATTGGTTCGCGGACGGATTCACCGAGATCGCCGGTGGGATATTTTTCCTCCTTCTGGGAGGCGTTGTCCTTTTCAGGGGGATCGCCGGGCAGGACGTGGTTCTCTCCCAATTTGTCTCGACGGCGGTGGATATCGGAGCCATCAAGCTGGTCACCTTGCTCGTCGCCGGCCTGGTCATTTGGTGGTTGAAGGACCGCTTCACGTATCCGCGGACCGGAATTGTCGAGGGGAAGCGGGTCATCTTGGGAGCCATCCTGACCTTCATCCGCAACGTTGTGCTTATAGCCCTTATCCCGGTGCTGGGATTGCTCGCGGCGCTGATTTTCGTGCCTTCTGCGCGGACGATCCTCGCCACCATACCCGCCTGGTTCCCGATGGTCATCGGATTATTTCTTGGAATTCTGTGCTTTGCCTCCGGGGAATGGATGGGCTTGCGCCGTTTCCGCGTGATGGGATTGCTGATTCTCCTGACCGGCCTGGCCGTCGGCATCCGGCAGTTCGCGATCGGGTTTCCAACCCTCCCCGCGCGGGCGCCGCTCGATGAAATCATCAGCCGGTTTTTCGCCGGGGTGGGCGGATTGACATTCGCGGCCGGGATCTTTTTCCTCGTCTCGGGGCTCGCCACCTTCCTGCGTTACCGCAGGGAAAATCCTGCGCCGTACCGGGAGGAAGCATGACCGGGCAATTGCGGAACCTCTCCGAACTGGACCGGGTTATTCACGAACCGGCACGCCTGCTGCTGGTGGCGCTGCTCTCCTCGGTCGAATCCGCGGATTTCCTGTTCCTGCTGAAGGAAAGCCGGTTGACGAAAGGAAATCTTTCGGTGCACCTCACCCGGCTCGAAGAAGCGGGGTACCTCACGGTGAAGAAAAGTTTCCGCGGAAAAATACCGCATACCGAATTCCGCCTGACCCTCAAGGGCAAAGCGGCTTTCGACGAGTACCGGAAAAGCATGGGATCCCTGCTGGCTGCCAACAAAGGAAAAGGATAGGAGCAAAGTCAAATGAGGGGTCGGAATCGAAAGGAACGGAAACTGAAAATTATAACGGGCACCTGCTAAGCGGCGGCCTCGCGAAGAATTTCAATCCGCATTTGCAGACCCTTCGCCATATCCTTGCCCCCGCCCACGGCGAAAATCACCGCCGGGGGCAAGCGGGGGCGCGCTCAGGGTGATATTAGGAAGAGGTGACATATGGAATGCGCAATTGAAACAAACGGCTTGTCAAAATATTATGGCCCGGTACACGCCGTGGAATCGGTCAGCCTGCGAGTCGGGCGGGGGGAAATATTCGGGTTCCTCGGCCTGAACGGCGCGGGGAAAACGACTACCATCCGCGCTCTGTTGGGAATGATCCGGCCGGGCGCCGGATCGGTGAAAGTGCTGGGTGAGACGGTCGGCCCGAACGGCCGCGGACCCTGGAAGCGCGTCGGCCATATGGTGGAGCGCCCATCCGCCTATCCGGAGTTGACGGTCCGTGAAAATCTCGAGGTCGCGCGCCGGCTTCAGGGGGTGGCAAACCCGATGGCAACGGATCGCGTAATCGATCTTCTGAATCTCGGAGAATATGAGAAGCGGAAGGCGGGCACGCTCTCGACCGGCAATCTCCAGCGCCTGGCGCTGGCGCGCGCGCTATTGCACGAACCGGAGCTGATCATCCTGGACGAACCCGCCAACGGGCTGGACCCGGCGGGCGTGGTGGAAATCCGCGAGCTTCTGGCCGGACTGGCGAGCGGGAAAGGCGTGACGGTGTTCATGTCCAGCCATATCCTGACCGAGGTGGACCGGCTGGCGACGCGCATCGGCATCATCCACAAAGGCCGTTTGATCGAAGAACTGGAGGCCGGGGAACTGGAAGATCTGAGAGCCCGGCGCTTGGAAGTGAAAACGCGCGATCCGGAACGGGCGGAACGAGCGCTGGCAGACGCCGGATTTAAAACAAAGGTCGTTGACGGATCCATCTTCCTCGCCGAATCACGCGCCATTGAGGCTCCGGATGATGTCGCCGTGCTCCTGGTTCAAGCGGGTGCGCCGCCGACCCGCCTGGCTGTGGAACAGGAAGATCTCGAAGAATATTTTCTGAAGCTGACGGCTTAACACCTGACAGGTCTTAAGACCTGTCAGGTGTTAAGACCTGTCAGGTCTTCAAGACAGACGAAATGGAGAAATTATCATGAACGCATTTCTTTCCGCAATTTGGGCTGAAACACTGAAAGCATACAAAGCCGGAATAATCTGGATTTCATTCGCCGCCGTCGCCCTTATGCCTTTGGTGGCCGGATTTTTCATGATCATCCTTAAAAATCCCGAGCAGGCGCGCCAGATGGGATTGATCGGAGCGAAAGCCCAGCTGGCCGCCGGGACGGCGGATTGGCCGACTTTCTACTACGTGCTGCTGATGGGCAGCGGAATCGCGGGGATGATCCTATTCGCCTTCCTCACCGCCTGGGTTTTCGGGCGGGAATTTTCCGACCACACGCTCAAGGAATGGCTTGCGCTTCCCACCACGCGAGCGACAATCGTCGCCGCCAAACTGGTTCTGATCACGGTCTGGATCCAGGCTTTGGCGCTTTGGATTTACGGGCTGGGATTGGCCGTGGGCGCTGCCGTCGGCATCCCGGGAGGATCCCATGCGTTGAACGAGGTATCCTTCTGGAGGGTCATGAGCATCGCCTTCATGATCAACCTGTTGATGCCGTGGGTTGCATTCATCGCCGGCGTCGGGCGCGGCTACCTGTTGCCGGTGGCCTGGGCGTTTGTGACCATGGCGGCCGCCCAAATCAGCATCGTCCTGGGTTGGGGGGAATGGTTCCCGTGGGCGGTGCCCGCGCTGGTTGCGGAAATCGCCGGACCCAATGGCAGTTCGATCGGCGCGCACAGCCTGATAATTTTATTCGCCGCAGGTCTGGCGGGTATTATGGCAACAATAGCGTGGTGGCGAAGCGCGGATCAGGCGAAGTGAAGAAAAAACTCACCGCAGAGACGCGAAGAACGCAGAGAAATCTTTACGATTCTTTTCTCTCAGCGTTCTTTGCGGCTTTGCGGTAAAAGGGTATTGTCAGGGATTGGAATCCAGAGGGGGTTCGATGATCCAGCGCGCGGTTTCGATTTGATCGTTCTCGCCGATTAAGCCGATCCGGTCGCCCGTTTCGAAAACGGTCATGGATTTCGGGTTGGCGGCGAGTTTCCCGTTCCGGATCAGCGCTACGACCGATGCGCCGGAGCGGGAGCGGATGTTGGCATCCGCAAGAGTCTTCCCGATCAGCAAACTGTCGGCTGCCAATTCCAGCCATGTGATCTCGATTCCTTCGGTAGCGTACAACAGATCATGGAGCGATCGATATTCCCAATCGGTTGTGATTTGGGTATCGTAGCGGTCCCGGCGGATCGATTCGATGTATTCATGGACCTGCCGGAGCGGGAACCCCAGACTGAGGAGGGTGTGGTGGACCAGCTCCAATCCCCCCTCCAATTCCGGATGCACCACACGAGTGGCTCCCAGTACCGACAGCTCGCGCACCCCCGGTTCGGTGATCGCCCGGGCGATGATCGGGATCGTAGGGCATAAATCCCTGGCGGCAGTGACGACCAGCATGGCGGTGGTTTCATCCGGGACCGTGACCACAAGGGCGCGGGCATCCTCCAGATGCGCGTGGGTGATAATCTCCGAATTTCCCACATCGCCGTACAAGGATGGGACGTTTCGATTTTTCAGGAGCGTCCAGCGTTCATTGTCCGACTCGATCACCAGAAGCGGAATCTTTAGGAGTACCAGCACGTCCACCAGGTGTTTCCCGACCCGGCCGTATCCGACGATCACCACATGATCCTTGAGGTGCGATACCTCGGCCTCGGGCAGCGGGGGATGCGCATCCCGGTCCGAACCGAAGCCGGGGAGTTTCCGCAGGAGGTTCTCCACCGAAGGAAGCAGGCGGTACATGAAGGGATTAAGCGTGATCGAGATCAGGGATGCCGCCAGGATCAGGGAGTATTGATCGCCGTTCATGATCCCGAGCGACAAACCGCCCTGGCCGAGGATAAAGGAAAACTCTCCGACCTGGCTTAGGCCGACGGCGACCACCGCGACCGTCTGCCC
>CAZYSF010000286.1:0-2982 GCA_964649635.1 uncultured Anaerolineales bacterium
GAGATCGACAAGCTCGGCGTGGATTTCCGCGGCGATCCGGCGGCCGCGCTGCTCGAGGTGCTCGACCCGGAACAGAATTACGCCTTTGACGACCATTACCTCGACGTGCCGTATGACCTTTCGCAGGTGATGTTCATCACCACCGCCAACACGCTCGGGCCGATCCCGCCGGCACTGCTGGACCGGATGGAGGTGATCGAATTCCCGGGCTACATCGAACAGGAAAAAATCGCCATCGCCAACCAGTTCCTCATCCCGCGCCAGCTGGAGGAGAATGGGCTGAGCCCGTTCCCGGTCGCCTTCGGCGAGGACGCCTTGCGCAAGATCATCCGCGGGTACACCTGGGAAGCGGGAGTGCGCAACCTGGACCGCGAAATTGCGCGTGTCTGCCGCAAGGTGGCCCGCCGCAAGGCCGAGGGCAGGAAAATTCCGGAACGCATCGATGGGGCGGCCGTGGGGAAGTTCCTCGGCCCGCAGCAATTCTTCCAGCTGGAAGCGGAGAAGCAGGATGAAGTCGGCGTGGCCACTGCGCTGGCCTGGACCGAAAACGGCGGCGATACGATGCCGGTCGAGGTGGTCCTGCTCGAGGGCAAGGGCAACGTCCAGATCACCGGGCAGATCGGCGAGGTGATGCAGGAGAGCGCCCAGGCGGCGATGTCTTACCTGAAATCGCGGGCCAAGCAGTTCCAGCTCGACCCGCAGCGCTTCGAGAAGATCGACGTCCACATCCATATTCCGGAGGGCGCGATCCCCAAGGACGGGCCGTCGGCGGGGATCACGATGGCCACCGCGCTGGTCTCGGCCTTTACCGGCCGCAAAGCCTGCCGCGACGTGGCAATGACCGGCGAGATCACCCTGCGCGGGCGCGTGCTCCCGGTCGGAGGGGTGCGCGATAAGATCCTCGCCGCCCACCGGGTCGGATTGAAGAAAGTCATCATCCCCCGGCATAACGAAAAGGATTTGATCGAGATTCCGAAAAACGTCCGCAGCGAGATGAAGATCACGCTGGTGGACCACATCGACGATGTCCTGCGGCAGGCGCTGCAGAAGGAATCTTCCTTCCCGCGCGCTTCGGCGCGAAAAAAACGCGTCTCCAAACCCGCGGCGGGGAAAAAATAATATGACCGGAAACCGGATCCGCCTATTGGCGGCATGGGTTTTTCTATTCCTGATCCCGGCCTGCAATCCTTCCACGCCGACCCCGGGTGGAACGCCGGGCGGGGGATTGCCGGCGGATACCCCTTCCGATACGGCGGAAGTCGCGATCACTCCGACCGTGGAGGTGCCGCCGCCGGCAGGCTGGGTATACGCGGTTGTGCTGGTCCCGGAAGGCGAAGCCCTGGAAATACACGGCGGTTCCGGTTATGAAAGTCCGGTGATCGGTACCGTGTCGTGGGATTTTGCCCCGCTTGTTTCCACCGGGACTGTCGACCGGATTGGAACCGAAACCTGGGTGGAAGCATACCTGCCCGGTGGCGGGACCGGTTGGTTCGATCGAAAATTCCTGACGGGATATATTCCGCCGGAGGAATTCTGCGCACAGGTTCCGGCGGCGGAATTATTCGGTTCCTTATATGAGGCGCTCCGTACAAACGACGGCCGTTTGTTAACCCCGATCGTCAGCCCGGTCCACGGACTGACCGTCACGTACATAAATAACGGCTACCCCAAAGCGTATGATCCCGCGCAGGCCGGGATGGTATTTGGCAGCCCGGATATTGTCGATTGGGGATTGGGGCCTGGAAGCGGGCTGCCGGTGGAGGGCACATTTGAAGATCTCGTCCGGCCGGATCTGCTGGCCGTGTTCGGCTCCGCTTACGAAACCCGCTGCAACGCGATCACCCTCGGCGGCGCATCCTACACGGTCACCTGGCCGTCCCTGTGGAAAAATATTAATTTCTATTCGGTGTATAAACCCGGCACTCCCGGCACCGAATTGGATTGGATGACCTGGCTGGTCGGAATCGAAGCCGCGGAAGGGGAGTTTTATCTGTTTTCGCTGTCCCGCTACAACGGGGAACCATGACCCCCTCCCTTCCCTCCCCAATTTGCGTCAAGCCGAATCGTGATTTTCGAGCAGATTGAGCCGACGCAAATGGGGGAGGTGGGTGGGGGAGGAAAAAGCTTGTCCACGGATTACACCGAAAAGATCCGATAGCACGGAATTTATTTTTCTTTTAATCAGTGTGATCAGGTTTTTATCCGTGTCATCCGTGTGCAGTTCTAAAGACAATCCAGAGCGGATAGGAAGTTGGGAAAGGAAAATACATCCCATGAAACAGCTCGCAGGCTCCGTTGCGCTCATCACCGGCGCTTCCTCGGGCATCGGGGATGCGGCCGCCCGTTCGCTTGCCGGGCGGGGGATGCATGTCATCCTGACGGCGCGCCGCGCAGATCGGCTGAACGCGTTGGCCGGTGAGATCCGCGCGATGAACACCGGCGCGGAAGCCTGCGTTATTCCCGGCGACCTGACCGCGCCCGGCGAGGCGGAACGGATTGCGCGCGAAGCCCTGGCATGGAAGGGCAGGGTGGATGTGCTGATTAACAATGCCGGCGCCGGACGGATGCGGTTCCTCGAAGCGCTCGATCCGCAGGCGGATATTCTCCCGGTCCTGAACCTCGATTTGACGGCCCCGATTCTCCTAACCCGGGCGCTGCTCCCGGCGATGCTGGCCCGCCGCGCCGGATGCATCATCAATATCGGTTCGACTTCCGGGCTGATGGCGGTGCCGACTTCGACCATTTACTGCGCGGCCAAGTATGGGTTGCGCGGGTTCAACGACGCGCTGCGGCGCGAAGTGCGCGGGATGGGGATCGACGTGTGTCTTGTCTCCCCCGGTCCGGTCCGGACCGAGTTCGGACTGCACAGCGGGCGGCTCCCCGGCGCCACCGAACCATCCGCGATGCGGATCGCGCTCCCCGCTTTCGCGGTCGGCGAGTGTATCGCCAGCCTTGTCCGCCGGCCAAAGTGGCATGTGGTTA
>CAZYSF010000287.1:0-2880 GCA_964649635.1 uncultured Anaerolineales bacterium
AAGCAGTATGCGGTATCCAAAGGATCTTCAAGAATAATCTCCTAATAATGCCGCCCTCGGACGGCGGTGCCGCACGGCATTTCTGCGATGCGCCAGAGAGCGGGCTTCCATGGAACGATCCACCTTATCACCCAGTATACCCCAACAGCCTTTTCCGCCGCGGGGGATCGGACCGATTGCCTATCCGACGAATTCGTCACGCCGCCGCATTGTTCAATTTCGTTCTTGCCAATCGGCGCTTTATCGTGTGAGGCAATACTCATCCGTTTGTTTCCAATCCAAATATTTTATCACCTCGCCGAGTTGTTTTTATCACCATCAATCCTTCGATCGGGCCATGGTTGGCGACTTTTCGTGAACCATAAGCGGAATGAATTTCAATTCGGTGTAGTTTCATGTAAAATGAACCTTGCGCCTGATAATCATCCGGACGGCTGAACCGCTAATCGGCGGATTATGTATTATGTTGGGCGGGAGGGGTTAAATGAGGTATTTTATTGCACCTCCAAAAGGGTTTTATTTGTCATTGGATTCCCACTACTTAAACCAATTTAAATCCTATACCGAATACAATTATCTTAGGCCAGGCATTTTATCCTATATAAAAACGATGCATTTTGAGATGGCGCTTGATTTGACACATCCGTATTTCCATAAGGCCAACGCAATTGATTTTGGATGTGGGGACGGGGCTTTTCTTCCATCTCTTTCAAAGTATTTTTCTCAAGTTACTGGAATTGACAAAGATCCCAACTTTTTTAAAATAGCCTCTTCCCTGGTGAACTCCCAGGGGATGGGCAATGTAGAATTATTATGCAACGATTCTATGTCTTTCCAGGATATGAAATCTCATCTATCCGCCAAAGATTATAGCGTCTTGTACCTTCTGGAAACTTTAGAACATGTAGGCAACAAGGACAAATTATTTGAATCGAAAATCGATTTTCTCCACGATTTATTCACCTTGGTCAGAAAGGATGGGGTGATTGTGATTTCCGTCCCCATCATGGTCGGCGCGCCCTTTCTGATTCAGCGAATAGGGTTGGCGCTGACAAATTCGTATAGAGAATCGATATCGTTTCGAGAAATAATAAAATCCGTGCTATTCGGGGATACGGCCACTTTGGAAAACCGATGGAACGGCGGCCATCTGGGATTTAACCATATAAAATTGGAGCAAAAGCTAAACACTGAATTTCACATTATCAAAAAGATAAATTTATTGTTTCAAGTTATTTATCTTATCAAGGAAATATAAATAGATTAACAATAGTACTTACGAAAAGGATTTCCGCCAAGCAAAGAAACGATTCGGCGGATCGAGGAACCTGCTGCCGTTCACATAGTGGTCCGCTTTCCCCTGGCGGAATTCGGCCAGGGTGGTAATTCTTCTCTCCCGGGAAAGGCGATCAAGGAAACTACGTGGGTATCGTATATCCCCGGAGCTCCGATTCCGAGTGTCTAAAGCGTCAAGCAGAGTGTATGTACCTCGATCGCCAGACGCCCGACGGCACCCAGGATTTTCGCCCCCCATCGTATGAAGCGGTTATAGAATATCTTCCTTCTACGTACGTCCTCCGCTTGTGCGGTCGGAGGGGATCCCGCCGTCCAGGACCTCCTCGTACATCCGCACCAGCCGCGGAATGATTTTCGGCCAGGCATACCGGTCTTCGACTTTCGCGCGGCCGCCGGCTCCCATTTTATCCCGCAAACGCGGATCGTCGATAAGCTGTTGTATCCGGTAAGCCAACGCGGCAGGATCGCCGGGTGGGACGAGAAATCCGTACTGCGAATCCGCGACGACCGAACGCACGCCAGGAAGGTCGGTCGCAATCACAGGTTTCCGGCACGCCATAGCCTCGATCAGCACAATCCCGAAGGATTCCACCGCCAGCGAGGGGAGCACAACGACGTCGGCGGCATTGTAGTATTCTGGTAATTCGGGGAAGGGAATTGCGCCGGTGAAAAACGTCCGCCCGCCGATCCCGCATTGCTGCGCCAGCAGCTGATAACGCCCTGTCCATTCGCCGCCGCCAATTATCAATAAATACGCGTTGCTGCGATTGACGAGCGAGAACGCCTCGAGGAGGGTCGACACACCCTTGAAGTAATGTGCCCGGTCCAGCGTTCCCACGAACGCCACCAGCCGGTCGCTGGCGGCAAGTCCGAATTTTTTACGAACCGTCCGTTCACGCTGGAGCGGGCGAAATAAGTCTGTGTCCACGCCGTTTGGTATCTCGACCACATCCTTCCATCGCCGCCGGAACAGGGCCGCCCGAAGGCTGGAACGGGCGTGATCCTCCGACAGGACTCCCAGCTTCCTTGCGCCGCCCAGCACCAGGCCGTCGGTCATCATCGAATACGCGCTGAAGAGGAACCGCCGGAGCCCCTCCCCGATCAGATCGTTGTGGTACGTCAAGACCAGCGGGATCCGCCGGATTCTCGCGACCGCGCTGACGAGTTCAGCGCCAAAGATGAATGGGTAATGCAGGTGGATGATGTCGACATCCCGGATCCCGGCCAGGCCCGGCAGGAGCGGCGCATTACCGAACCGCACCGTGACGCGCAACCGCCGGACTTCGACTCCGGGTGGATCAAACGGCTCCGCGTCTGGGTCGGCGGCGGTATAGACCGTCACCCGATGCCCGAGCCGGGCCAGCCCCAGCGCGTTGTGGTAGCAGACATTTCCCGTGCCGGCCATATAAGGAGGAAACGTAGCCGTTACTTGCGCGATTCGCACGCAGAACCCTCCATGCCTATCCGTTCTCCGGAATCCTCACCACCAGACCACGATCAACGCAATCAAGCGCAGGAGAAGGAAGGCGGGATTGAACAAAACGGCCGCCACATGGGAGAACGGGCTACGGGCGACCTGATAAA
>CAZYSF010000288.1:0-4659 GCA_964649635.1 uncultured Anaerolineales bacterium
TTCAGCGCATCGGCCAGGTGGGGCGACCCGACCTCCTCCTCCCCCTCGAACAGCACTTTCACGCTCACCGGCAGCGTATCCGAAGCCAGGATGGATTCGAGCGTGGCCAGGTACGCCATCAGCGGGCCCTTCATATCCGAAGCGCCGCGGGCGTAGAGGTTTTCCCCGCGCACGGTCGGGGAAAACGGCGGCGTGATCCATTCCTCGAGCGGCTCGGGCGGCTGAACGTCGTAATGTCCGTATAGCAGAAGGACCGGCGCCTTCGGGTTGGCATGCATCCGTTCCGCATAAACGATCTGCGGCCCGTCCATCGGCAGCAGGCGCGCCTCAAAACCGAGTTTCAGGAGCCGGTACATCAGCCATTCCGCCGCCCGCTGGGTTTCCGAATCGTATTCGGAAAAGGTCGAAATGCTTGGGATCTGAAGCAGTTCCTGCAAGTCACGCAGAAAACGGTCCCGGTTGTTCTTTGCAAAGGCGATCGCTTTGTCCATCGACATGAGATCTCTACCTCCGGCCGACCATGGCCGAAAGAATCGTTCCGAATGTGCCGATTGTTAGCAGTGTCAGGATGATCATCGCCGGGGGCAATCCCCTCCCGGTCCCGCCGGTAACAAGCGGCTGGAGGGTTATTGTCGGCGCCGGCGTGGCGGGCGTGAAAGTAGGGAGCCTTGTGGGAAGCACTGAAGAAAACTGGGCGGCAAAGGTCGGATCGATCGTCGGCTGGTTTTTCGGGATGGCGGTCGGCGGCGGGTTGACGATCGGCAGATCCCCCGTCCCGTAATGCAGGATGACGAAATCCGCATTGACCCACGCCATGCCGCCCGGCGCCGATGCATACAGGATCTGGATCCACAGCCCGGCCCTGGATTGGCCGACCGCCTTGCAGGTTTCGCCCATCACCAGGATGCCGACGATCTCGTAATCCGATGCATTCGGCCCGGAACGGAGGTTGACCTGGTCGACATTGTTTTTACAGCATTCGACGAACGGCGGCTCGAGTTCGTCGCCGCCGGTGCCCTGGGCCTGCGCCGCGTTCGGAACCAGAAAGAGGATTCCCATGGCGAGGCAGGCCATAGCGGCCGGCTGCAGAAGGACTTCCAGCCGCTTCGGAAATCGCCGCGCACTATGAGATAAATATTTTTCAAAAACCATGCGTTCCCTGTAAGCCGCTTTTCCCGTTCCTCACCGCTTGCCCGCGGGGCGGGCGGACGCGGGCTGAGTGTATAATGGCTTCACCCCGCAAAACGGAGTGACGGTATGCCTTCTGGCGAGAGTATTCTTCCCGGCCCGTACATCCAGCTTGCCACCGCGCTCGGCGGAGCGATCCTCGCCGCAACCTGGCTCAGCCTGATTCTCTGGACGGCGCGCGACATCCGCGCACGGTCGGATGACCGCCTGGCGCAGATCCTCGCCGTCACGGCTGTCGCCCTGCTTACGATCCCGGGCTTGTTCCTGTATCTCCTCCTGCGGCCTTCACGGACGCTCGAAGAAGAGTACCAATCCAGCCTTGAAGAGGAAGCGTTGATCGCCACACTCGCCGGCCGCCTGACCTGCCCCGGTTGCGGCCGGCAGGTCGAGCCCGACTGGCGGATTTGCCCGGCCTGCTCGACCGTCCTGCGCAAATCCTGCGGCGACTGCGGGCGCATGCTCGACCTCACCTGGAACGTGTGCCCATATTGCGGGACCGCCACTGCCGCCAAGGAAACCGAAACGTCCGCGGACGCTTAATCGACCGTCATTGCGAGCGCCCGAAGGGCGCGAAGCAATCTCCCCCTACTTCGAAACCGCAGATTGCTTCGTCGCTTCGCTCCTCGCAATGACTTGCGTCACCCCAGCCCGCCGTTCTTGAAGGCGGCTTTCCCCGCATAATGGGCTTCATCGCCCAATTCCACTTCAATCCGCATCAGCTGGTTGTATTTCGCCACCCGATCGCTGCGCGCCGGCGCGCCGGTCTTGATCTGGCCCATGTTCATCGCCACCACCAGGTCGGCGATGGTCGCATCCTCGGTCTCGCCCGAGCGGTGCGAGGTGACGGCGCGCCAGCCGGCGCGGTGGCAGATCTCGACCGCTTCCATCGTTTCCGAAAGCGACCCGATCTGGTTGAGCTTCACCAGCAGCGCGTTGGCGGCCTTCTCGGCGATCGCCTTGCGGACGAACTCCGGATTGGTCACCAGCAGGTCGTCGCCCACGATCTGGATTTTTTCGCCGGCCTTGGCCGTCAATTTCTTCCAGGAATCCCAGTCGTTCTCCGCCAGCCCGTCCTCCAGGCTGACTATCGGATATTTCGCGATCCAATCCATCCAGAAGGCGATCATCTCATCGCCGGTGAACTTCTTCCCTTCCCGGCGCAGATTGTAGGTGTTGGTTTTTTCGTCGAAGAATCCCGAAGCGGCAGGGTCGAGCGCGATCGAGACCTGCTCGCCGGGTTTGTAGCCGGCTTTTTCGATCGCGGTCAGGATGACCTCCACCGCCTCGACGTTGGATTTCAGCGCGGGCGCGAAACCGCCTTCATCGCCGACCAGGGCGGTGTAATTCTTGTCGCGCAGCACGCCGCGCAGGGCGTGATAAATCTCGGACGACCAGCGCAGGGCTTCGCGGAACGAGGGGGCGCCGATCGGCATGACCATGAATTCCTGGAAATCGGTGGATTGCCAGCCGGTGTGCGCGCCGCCGTTAAGGATGTTCATCATCGGCACCGGCAGAACGTGGGCGAACACACCGCCGATATAGCGGTAAAGCGGCATGTGCAGCGAGGACGCCGCGGCCTTGGCCGTTGCCAGGCTCACGCCGAGAATTGCGTTGGCGCCCAGCTTGGATTTGTTCGGTGTGCCGTCCAGCTCGAGCATGGCCTTGTCGATCCCGCGCTGATCGACCGCCGCCCATCCGAGGAGCGCCTCGGCGATCTGATGGTTGACATTTTCGACCGCCTTGAGGACGCCTTTTCCGCCGTAGCGGGCGGCGTCCTTATCACGCAGTTCGAGCGCTTCGTGCATGCCGGTGGATGCCCCCGAGGGCACCGCCGCCCGTCCCCAGGAACCGTCGGCCAGGGTCACCTCTACCTCGACTGTCGGATTGCCCCGCGAATCCAGAACTTCAAGCGCGCTGATTTGTTCAATCGTCGTATCCATGTCCGTCTCCAGGAAGTGAGATTTATTTTCCGTTTGCCGTTTATCCCCCGCTTGCGACCGGTGATTATACCGCACGGATTGCGCACAAAAATATGGGGATTTGATGAATGGCGCGAAATGGAAATAGACAGGATTTACTGGATTTTTCAGGATTTACAGGATTTAGGAATAATTTCCAGACCATAGAAAAGGTAATTCCGTAGGATGAAAATGAACGATCAATTTAATAATGAGTTCATCCCGAGCGAAGCGAGGGATCATGCCCGCGCCTGCCCTTGCGCAGCTTCCCGGCTCGGTTTTGGTTTATGAGCCGGGAAGAATGCGAAGCGAGGGTGTTTGTAGCGGGCATCCAGGCCTCACAAGGTATTAACCTCTGGATGCCCGCTTCGTACACGCGGGCATGAAGATCAAGATCATTCCCGTCTGCCATCGTTTATAATTCCTCTCGATACAGCCACGCCGAACATCATCTCTGCCGCACACAGGAAGGCGCACGGTGCCGATCGCTCGAATTATCATCCCCGTTCCCATGCCGGATTTTCTATACCGGAGTCTGAAAAGCTTCCGCGATAAATATCGTAAACCGAAGCCGCCGAAACCGGCCGCCGCCGCCCGCGAGCCTAACCTCGAGGGCGACCGCGACATCGAGTGGACCTGGGTCAGCGCCAACATGCCCGCCGGCCCGGGCCGCGCGCTCGATTTCGGAACGGGCGAAAGCAGCCTTGCCTTCGAAGCCGCCTTGCGCGGATTCCGTGTTACCAGCATCGACCTGACCCCAAAAACCCGCTTCTTCACGCATCCCAACGTCCGCTACCTTCAGACGGATTTGCTGGATATGCTACTGGCGAAGGAATCGCTGGATCTGGTCATCAACTGCTCGACGGTCGAACATGTCGGGCTTTCGGGGCGCTACGGGGTGTCGGAAAAACGCCCGGACGGGGATCTCGAGGCGATGCAAATTCTGCATAAGTCGCTGAAACGCGGCGGGAAAATGCTGTTGACGATCCCGGCCGGAAAAGACCAGGTATTCGATCCCCTCTGCCGAATTTATGGCAAGGAACGCCTGCCGCGCCTGATCGCGGGCTTCTCCATCTTAAAGGAAGAATACTGGCGCAAGGCGGGATCCAACCTGTGGACCCGGTGCACCCGGGCGGAAGCCCTGTCGTTCCAGGCCAGCGCCGGATCGTGGAATTATCTTGAAAACATTTATGCTTTGGGGTGTTTAGTGCTGAAGAAAACCGGCCGGTAAATTTATTCAGAGGGTGTCATTGCGAGCGACCCCTTCGTTGCACTCAGGGCAGGCTCCGGGAATGAAGCAATCTCCCGCTTCTCATCGAAACCGGCGGTTTCTTCGCCTGCCCCGGTTGGGGTAGGCCGGGGTCGCTTCGCTCCTCGCAATGACCGCTTGGTATCAGTAAACCCACGATCCGCATTGCGTCATCCTGCTTGGTATCAGCCCTTTATCTTTAATAAAATCGTCTCATGCGGCTCGACCCGCCGGACCATTTCCTTGCCGAAATCGGCGACATCT